>JAHBUW010000013.1 GCA_019637875.1 Pseudobdellovibrionaceae bacterium
AAGATCGTTTCCTTCACGAGTGCGCTCGCCGACGCCGGCGAAGACCGAGTAACCACCGTGCTCCGTCGCGATGTTACGGATCAGTTCCTGGATCAGGACCGTCTTACCGACGCCCGCACCACCGAACAGACCGATCTTTCCACCCTTCGCGTAAGGCGCGAGAAGGTCGACGACCTTGATACCGGTCATGAGCATTTCAGTCGCCGTCGCTTGGTCTTCGAATTTCGGAGCCGCACGGTGAATGTCCCACGATTCAGTGGTCTTCAAGGGACCCGCTTCGTCGATCGGCTCGCCGATGACGTTCACGATACGACCGAGGACGCCTTCGCCCACGGGTGCTTGAATCATTTTACCCGTGCTCTGCACTTTCGCGCCGCGGACCAGACCTTCAGTCGAGTCCATCGCGATCGTACGGCAAACCGAGTCACCCAAGTGCTGAGCCACTTCGAGTACGAGGTTGTATTCTTGATCGTTGATCGCCTTGTTAGACACGCGCAGAGCGGTGTTGATCGGCGGCATCTGCGATGCGGGGAACTGAACGTCAACGACGGGTCCCAACACCTGTGTTACTTTTCCGGTTTCCATTTCAAAACTCCTTAATCAATCCGTATTAAAAAATTAGTTCAAAGCTTCCGCACCGCTGACGATTTCGGTCAACTCGGTCGTGATCTTCTCCTGACGGGCCTTGTTGTAGGTCAGCGTCAGTTTGTTCATCACTTCCTTCGCGTTGTTGGTCGCGTTTTCCATCGCGGTCATACGCGCCCCGTGTTCGGCCGCAACCGATTCCGCCATTCCGCGGAAGACCTGCACCGTGAAGTGTTTGAGCAGCAGTTGCTCAATCATCTTTTCCGGAGCCGGCTCGAAGATCATATCGGGAGAGAACTGAGTCGCTTCGCCCAACACGCCCGCACGTTCCAGATCGACGGGCAACAGCGTCTCGGTGACCACTTGTTGCGAGATGGCCGATTTGAACTCGTTGTAGACGAGACGGACTTCGTCGTATTCGCCCGCGAGATATTGCTTCATCGCCTTTTCCGCGACTTTCGACGCCAGCGCGTAGCTGATGTCTTTATCCAGGCGCAGAATCGTTTCGACGGGCTTCACCCCGCGACGAGCGAAGAATTCAGCCGACTTTTTACCGATGAACATCAAGTCCAACGTTTCGTATTTCCCTTTGTTGTCACGCAGGTACAATTCGGTGAATTTCGAGATGTTCGCGTTGAATCCACCCGCCAGACCGCGATCCGACGAGAGAACCAACAACAGAACGCGTTTCACTTCCTCGTGGGGAGTGATGAGCGGATGCTTTACTTGTTCCGACTTCACGAGATTGCCGATCACGCGCAGAAGTGTCTGCGCATACGGGCGCATGTTCACGATCTGGTTCTGCGCTTTACGAAGTTTCGCGGCAGAAACCAGCTTCATTGCGCGGGTGATCTGCTGCGTGTTCTTCGTCGAGTCAATCCGCGTGCGGATGTCCTTCAAATTTGCCATACCGGCTTAATCCTTCCGACTTACTTGAAGATCGCTTTGAACTCTTCGAGAGCCTGCTTCAGTGCCGCTTTGGTTTCGTCGGTGATCGCCTTTTTCTCGGCGATGTTTTTAGCGATGTGCGAGTACTTCGTTTTCACGAACTCGAGCATCTCTTTTTCCCAGCGCTTGACGTCTTTTTCGTCAATGCCGTCCGCGTAACCGTTGGTCGCTCCCCAGATCGAGATGATCTGATCTTCGACACGGAAGGGCTGATACTGACCTTGCTTCAAGATTTCGACCAAGCGACGGCCACGGGCCAGCTGCTGTTGCGAAGCCTTATCGAGATCCGACGCGAACGCCGCGAAGGCTTCCAGCGCGCGGAACTGAGCGAGTTCAAGTTTGATCGTTCCCGCGACCTGTTTCATCGCTTTGATCTGAGCGGCACCACCGACACGCGAAACCGACTTACCAACGTCGATTGCGGGACGGATCCCTTTATAGAACAGATCCGATTGCAGGAAGATCTGACCATCCGTGATCGAGATGACGTTCGTCGGAATGTACGCCGAGATGTCACCCGCTTGAGTCTCGATGATCGGAAGCGCCGTCAACGAACCGCCGCCTTTATCCGCCGACAGTTTCGCCGCACGCTCGAGCAGACGGCTGTGGAGATAGAAGACGTCGCCAGGGTAGGCTTCACGTCCCGGAGGACGACGGAGCAAGAGCGACAGCTGACGGTAAGCCTGAGCTTGTTTCGTCAAATCATCGTACACGATCAGGGCGTGGCGGCCGGTATCACGGAAGTATTCCGCCATAGCGGTACCGGTGTAGGCAGCCAAGAACTGCATGGGAGCGGGATCCGAAGCACCCGCCGCGATGATGGTGGTGTATTCGAGAGCGCCGGCCGCGCGGAGCTTTTCAACGACGACCGCGATGGTCGACTGTTTCTGTCCGATGGCGACGTAGAAGCACTGAACGCCCAGACCTTTTTGGTTGATGATGGTATCGATCGCGATGGCGGTCTTACCGGTCTGACGGTCACCGATGATCAATTCACGCTGACCACGGCCGATCGGGATCATCGCGTCGATCGCTTTGATACCGGTCTGAAGGGGTTCGCTGACCGATTGACGGTAAACGATACCGGGTGCCTTCAGCTCGACGACACGTTTGTGTTCTGTCTTGATTTCACCACGTCCGTCGATCGCTTGTCCCAGGGCGTTCACCACGCGACCCAAGAGGGCTTCACCAACGGGAGTTTCGACGATCGCTTTGGTGCGCTTAACGGTATCGCCTTCTTTGATCGCGCGGTCTTCACCGAACACGACAACCCCGACGAAGCTTTCTTCGAGGTTCAAGACCATACCGAAGGTTTCGTTCGGGAACTCAACGAGCTCACCGGCCATGACGTTTTCCAAACCGTACACGCGAGCGACACCGTCACCGACCGACAAAACGGTTCCGGTTTCGTTCACTTCGACTTTTTTAGCGTACTGGCTGATCTGTTCTTTCAGGACGCGGCTGATTTCTTCGGCGCGAATTTGCGTATCCATCGACTGTAGCTCCTTAATAACTTTTCAAAAAAATCTTTTAACTAAATCTATTCCAAGGAAGGCTCGGGTTAGTGTCCCAGTCCCTCTTTCAACGACGTCAAATGCGACGTCAGGCTGTCGTCAAACGTCCAACCGCCGACGGTCGCCACCAGGCCACCCATCAAGGTCGGATCGACATCGAACTTCAAGATGACTTGTTTACCGGTGACCTTACGGACCGTCTCTTCAAGGTTCTTGCGTTGTTCAGGATCGAGCGCGGCGGCCGAACGAACCACGCCACGAGTGACGCCGTTTTTTTCGTCGATCAGAGCCTCGAAGGCTTCCGCAATTTCACCCGCGAAGGCCAAACGATCCTTGTCGTTCAAGACATTCAGAAGATTCTCCACCGGAGCCGAGAACTTGCCTTTCAACGGAGCGAAGATCTTCGCTTTGTCGGCTTGGCTCACGATCGGCGAATTCAAGAAGGCTTTCACGTCGGCGTTTTTGGAAACAGCCTCACCCAACGAACGCAGGTCACCCAGAACTGCGTCGGAGTTTTTCGCTGACTCACTCACTTCAAACAGGGCTTTTGCGTAACGACTTCCGATTTGCGAAATCATGACTGTGCCGCCTCGATATTACGGATGAATTCTTTGTTCAGGCGCTGGTGGTCTTCCGAAGAAACTCCGGCGCTCATTTGGTTACGAGCGGCCGCCACGGCGTCGGTCAAAAGCTGCGTGCGCAGCTGTTCCACGGCGCGGTTCACTTCCAATTTCGCCGAAGTCTCGGCGTCCGTACGCAGACGGTTTGCGGTGGTCTCGGCATCCGCGATCATTTGTTTGCGCACATCCGCCGACTCGGCACGAGCGCGCGCGATGCTTTCCGCTGCGGTCGCTTCAATCCGGGTGAGTTCCGCACGGATCGACTTCAGATCGTTCTCGGCTGCGGTTTTTGCGGCTTGAGTTTTTGCGGCCGCATCGACGTAAGCCACCTTCTGGGCCGCGAAGAATTCGCGAACGGGCTTACGCAAAACGATGATCAAGCCCACAACGAGGATGCCGACGTTGAAGGCCTGCCAGCCAATCAAAGTCCAGTCCGGACCGTGGTGATGACCGTCCCCGTGAGGAGCCGCGATCGCCACATTCGCCAAAATTGTCAGAAGCGAAAAGAGTGTCATCGATTTCATGAGTTCGCCTTCTTCGAAAGAAGTTTCGCCGCGATCGCGTTGGCCACGACGGGAACTTCATCCTTCAGCTTGCGCTGGGCTTCGGTCACTTGGGCCGCCACCGAGGCACGAGCTTTCTCGACGATGGAGTTCGCTTGCTCGCGAGCGGTCGTCAGAATTTTTTCCGACTCCTTCACTCCTTGGCTGCGATTTTCGTCGTAGATCGACTTGATTTCGCCATTGATCGAGCGCGCTTTCGTCTCGAATTGCTGACGGAGAGAGTTGGTCTCGTTGACCAAATCTTCCGACGCGGCGGAAGCACCCTTTGTGCGTTCTTGACGTTCTTCGAGGGCTTTCGCGAACGGCGAAAACAGACCGAAGGTCAGAACAAAGAATGTTACTGAAAAGATAGCGAACTGAAGAAAGGCTGTATGGTTCAGCCCTAGAGCGTTGAGCATTTCCATTCTATTGAATTCCCTACTGAATTGAAGCTGGGGTTATCCCGCTCCAAGAAGAGGGTCAAGGCAATAGATGGCGCTGCTTACGTCTTCGGCATGTACGAAGCACCCTCGAAAACCACGCCCTCATCGATGCGCAGCGAAGGTGAGGTCACGGTGCCTTTGAAAGTCGCGGGAGGATGCATAATCACGCGGCGCCGCGCGAAGAGGTTTCCCTCCACGCGGCCACAAATGACGATGACGTCGGCTTCGATGTTCGCTTCGACAAGCGCACCGGCGTTAATGACGACATTGTCTTGGGTGAAGATCTCTCCGCTGAATTCGCCACCGATTTTCACGGTGCCTTCGAACGTCAGTTTACCCTCGAACCGCGATCCCGACTCCAGAACCGCGGAAATATGCGAGGTGGACAGCTCTTCCCCAAAGATTTCTATGACTTCTGACATCCGACCCGAATCCGATCAACGACGGACGTAAGTTGCTCGTCCGTATAATATTGGATGGCCACGCGGCCCTTACCCTCATGGTAATCAATCGTGACCTTCGTTCCAAGGAGCTTCTGCAGCTCTTCGGACAGACCCTGGATCAAACGACCGGTCACACTTTCCTTGGCCGTGTCCGTCGCCGATTTGGGCTCTTCAGTTTGATCTTTCTTCAGCATTTTCTCAAGCTTACGAACGGTCAGCCCTTCTTTCAGTACGGACTGCGCCCACTTCGATTGCTCTTCGGATTCCGGCAAAGACAGCAGAACTTTCGCGTGCCCCACGGACAGTTCTTTAGTCGCGATCAGTTCGCGAACGTCACGGGGCAGCTGGAGCAAACGGATCGCGTTGGTGACGCTGGCCCGCTCCCGACCGACCTTTTCCGCGACCTGTTGCTGGGTCAATTCGAACTCATGAGCCAGACGTTGGTAGGCCTCGGCCTCTTCCATCGGATTCAAGTCTTCGCGCTGGATATTTTCGATGATGGCCATCTCGAGCGTCTCGCGATCGCCCATGTCTTTCATGATGACGGGAACTTCGTGAAGTCCCGCCAGCTGAGCCGCACGCCAACGCCGTTCACCCGCGATGATCTCGAAACCCGCAGTTCCCGTTTTCCGGACCACGATCGGCTGGATAATTCCGCTGGTTTTGATCGATTCGGACAGCTCTTCCAGCTTCTCTTTTTCAAACTGGGTCCGGGGCTGGAACGGTGAAGGTTTCAGCTTGTCGATTCCCACCTTCCAGATGCGCGCTTCCGCAGGAATTTGCGGTTGTGGAGCGGGCGCCGCCACCGGTGCCGGAGCGGCGGCCACCGAAGCCCCTGCCGCCGGCGTCGGCTGAGCCGGTCTTTGGACCGGCTTTTCGATGCTATTTCCCATCAATCCTGAGCTCGAATTACCTCCAAGCAAAGAACCAATTCCGCGGCCCAAGGCCTTCTTTTTGTTTGAATTATCATTAATGATATCAGGCATTTAGATCCTCACTTGCCATTTCTGCGTTCGCAGATTGCGCAGCCCGAAGATCCCGCTCCACGAGCTCCGTCGCGAGCTCTTGATACTTGATCGAGCCAATCGAACGAGGATCATACTGAATGATGGACTGACCATGGCTGGGAGCCTCGGACAGACGAACATTTCGGGGAATGATGGCGTTGAAAACCTTTTCGCCGAAGTGAGTCCGGATCTCCTGGACAACTTGGTGAGAGAGATTGTTACGGGTATCAAACATCGTCAGAACGATGCCCTCGATATGGAGGGTGGGGTTCAGATTCTTTTTGACCAGACCTGCGGTATTCAGCAGCTGAGAGAGCCCTTCCAGGGCGTAGTATTCGCACTGCAGGGGAACCAGAAAGCTTTCCGCCGAAGTCAGCGCGTTCAGGGTCAAAAGCCCCAATGACGGCGGACAATCGATAATGATGTAGTCAAACTCATGGGCGAAGGGCTTGATCGCACTTTTCAGGCGATATTCCCGCTCCGGCATATCCACGAGCTCAATTTCTGCACCGACGAGGTCCGGATTGGCCGTGGCGATCTTCAGATTGGGCAGCTGGGTATCCGCCAGAACCTCACCGAGCGACTTTTCGCCGATGAGAACGTGGTAGATATTCGACTCTTGAAACTCGTGGCGTTTCAAACCGAGACCGCTGGAGGCATTCCCCTGCGGATCCATATCGATGAGAAGTACGCTCTTACCAGCGGTCGCCAAAGCCGCAGACAGGTTCACCGAGGTGGTCGTTTTACCGACTCCACCCTTTTGGTTGGCAATACAGATGGTCTTCGCCACGCGAGCCCCCTTATGGTGTGAAAAGTTCTCCCTATTAGCGGAGAAATTCAAGGAAATTGCGTTTTTATCCGATGTTCCACGTGGAACATTGGGGGTTTTCAGGTGTTCGATCGCGTTTTCAGCCTTATTCTTTGTTGTGGAGTGGTCATGACTACTCTCACAGGCTGCAAAAAGGCCGATCCCAACCCTGAGTTGAAGGATCCTCTATATCAGGCTCTCCAAGCCGAAGTCGCAGCGGCGACTGCAGATGTGACTGCGGCCCAAACGGCAGTGACCGAGGCCGAGGGAGAGATCAAAAAGGTCGTTCCCCAAACGGGTCAGATCAAATACGCGGAAAAACGCTACTGGGAATCCCGCAACAAACTCACTTTGGCAGAACAGAAGAAGAAAGCTCTCGAAGTTCAGGCTCAAATGCGGCTTTGGAAGACTCGAGTGGCCTGCCTCGAGGCTTTTCACGCCGGAAAAGAGTGTTCCGATCCTGCGGCCCTCGCAAACTATCAATTGGATCAAGCCGTGCAGAAATCTCCTCGCAATTGGAGCGTAAAAGATCGTCGAGCGGCTCTTGGCCTGTCGACCGGTCGCACTCCTGACGGAGATCCTACAGCGGCCGCCGCAAAACAAGCGGAAGGGGCTCAATCAGGGGCCGAAGCCGCTCCCGCCCATTAATGTTCCACGTGGAACATTGGATATCCGTCGACGCAATGCGCTGCTTAACCGAGAAGAAGTCGGTCCGTTCTATTCCGAAAACTTGTCGGTACGGACAATGGAGAAATTCACTTCTCCAATGGGGAGGCGATATTCGGCCATGAGAGCCGGACGCCAGAAGCTGCAAAGTTGAGTGGGAATTTCCGAGACCTCTTTGAACCACTCTTCGCCTTTCATATGAAAGACGACTCCACCCTTCTTGACGGGCTTACGGAGGACAAGAATACTACGACTAATTGACGCGAGGCCCCGACAAACCACGAAGTTCATCGATCCTTCCGGAAGTTTGTCGATCTGACTAGTCACGACCTTCAGGCTGTTCAAACCGAACTGTCGAGCCAGACTAGTCACGAACTCCGCCCTTTTGGGGTCCGGAACCACGAGAGTAGTCTGAGTAGTCGGACTCAGGATACTCATGATCAGTCCAGGAAGTCCGTTGCCTACTCCAATATCGAAGACTTCATTTTTACCAATAATTTTAAGCATTTCCCGAGACGCCAAGATGCAGTCCGCGAAATGAATCGCGTCCGCATGACTAATCGTCTTCACGCCAATCAAGTTCATCGACTTATTGGCCTTCAAAAGCTCTTCATGGAAGACTTTAAACTGCCCCAGCTGTTGAGCACTCAGCTCCGGAAACCATTGCGGCAGTCGCCAATGAATAGCCAGACCTTCACCCAGATGGGCTTTATCGTTTTCGTCTTTTGCGCCTTTTCCGAACTTAGACGGTTTGTCCAAGCGATTCCCCTGACTTCTGCCTTGATCGCAGGAAAATCATTATCGCCTGAATTGCCGAAGGATTCACACCACTGATGCGCTGAGCCTGACCGAGAGTTCTCGGTTTTACGGCCGCCAGCTTCTCTTTCTCTTCATTCGAGAGCCCGCGAATCTGTTGGTAATCCAGATCCGAGGCCAAATGAAGCTCTTCGAACTTTCGCGCCTGCTCGATGAGCTCGTGTTGTCTTTTAATGTAACCGGAATATTTCACTTCGATCTCGACGGGTTCACAAACCACGGGATCCGAGTCGATCTCGAAACCCAATTTTCCCAAAGACCATGAGTCCACCTCGGGTCGACGAAGAAGCTCTTCCCAGGTGACCGATTTCAGAAGTGCGGGAGTCCCCAAAGCGAGCAGTTTTTCCTGCATTTCCGGCTTCGGATAACAGCGCTCCGCCCGAAGCTTTTCTAGTAGGGCCGAACGCCGCTCACGCACGGATTGGTACAGCGCATTCGCGCTCTCGTCGATCAAACCCAGACCTAAGCCGATCTGCCCCAAGCGATCGAGAGTATTGTCTTCCCTTAAAACCAGACGATGCTCCGCGCGCGAAGTGAACATCCGGTAAGGTTCGCGGGTTCCTTTGGTCACCAAGTCGTCGATCAAAACTCCGATGTAGGCTTGATCCCGTGAAAGCACGAGCTCATCCCGACCCAAAATCTTGTGGGCCGCGTTTACGCCCGCGATGAAACCCTGCGCGGCCGCTTCCTCGTAACCCGAAGTTCCGTTGATTTGCCCCGCCAAGAAAAGCGAGTCGATCTGACGGGTTTCCAGACGATGCCAAATTTGCGTAGGTTCGAAATAATCATATTCGACCGCGTAACCGTAACGAACGACCTCCACATTTTCGAGACCCGGGATCGTCCGCAGAAACTGATCCTGGGTTTCTTGCGGAAGACTGGTCGAAATCCCCTGCAAATAGATCAAGTCCGTTTCCAAGGATTCGGGCTCCAGAAAAGTCTGGTGTGAATCGCGATCGGCAAAACGAACGACCTTGTCTTCGATACTCGGGCAGTAACGGGGACCCGAACCCTCAATCACCCCACAATACATCGGGGATTGATGCAGATTTTCACGGATAATATCGTGGGTTTTTTCCGTGGTTCGCGACAGATAGCACGCGACCTGGGGAAGCTGGAATTCACGGGACGAACGCATCGAAAACGGAAAGAACTCGGGATCCCCGTATTGTTCCGTCGTTTTCGAAAAATCGATGCTGCCGGCGCGCAGACGGGCGGGCGTCCCGGTTTTCAGTCGTTTCACTTCAAAACCGAAGGATTTCAGCTGATCGGAAAGACCTAAACTGGCTTGATCACCAACACGGCCCCCGGCGGTTTGCACCGACCCCATATGCATCACGCCATTCATGAAAGTCCCGGTGGTCAAAATGACGGTCTTCGCGCGAATCACCGAACCATCTTGCAGAATCACACCCTCCGCGAGGGCCTGACCGGCAGAGTTCTTACCCAGAAGCAGGCTTTTCACTTCGCCTTGCATGACGGTCAAATTCGCCTGGCTTTGCAGGCGGGTTTTCATCTCGCGGGCGTATTTTTCTTTGTCGGATTGAACGCGGGTTCCGCGAACGGCGGGACCTTTCCGGGAATTCAGGCGTTTGAACTGCAAACAAGTCAGGTCGGCGACCAAACCCATCTCCCCGCCAAGAATATCGATTTCCCGAACCATGTGGCCTTTAGCCAAACCACCAATCGAGGGGTTGCAGCTCATGTAGCCGATGCGATCGACATTCGTGGTGACCATCAAAGTCTTCAAACCCAAACGCGAAGGCGCCAGTGAAGCTTCGATTCCGGCATGGCCGGCACCCACCACGATCACATCAAAATCGGTTCCCATATTACTTCCCAAGGCAGAACTCTTTGAAAATCTGATCGATGACCTGCTCGTCGTAACGAATTCCGAGCAGACTTTGCACCCGAACCAGGGCTTCCTTCAAGGGCATCGCCAGAAGTTCGCGACCGATGCGGTCCCGCGCCATCCCCAAAGCCTCGTCCATGGCGGCTTTCGCCGCCGTCAAAGCTTCGAAATGACGGGCCCGCGAAATCACGACGCTTTCCCCCGCTCCCGTCGCCGAAATCCGCAAAGCCACGGACTCGCGAATCCGCTCGACCAGATCCGCACCCGCACTGCGAACTGAACCTTGCAGTACCGGAATCGCCTCGGCGCCGGAAACAGTCGCCACCGCCGCTTCACCCAAGTCCGCCTTATTACGAAGGAAGACCAGAACATCGGGGCGTTCTCGTAAGATCCATTCCAGGTCTTTCTGATCTTCACCCACCATCACATCGGGAGCGCTGACCCAGAACACCAGATCCGCACGGCGCAGCTGTTCGCGGACACGATCAATTCCTAGGTTTTCGACGACATCCGCGGTTTCACGAAGACCGGCGGTGTCCGTCCAACAGACCCGCACGCCGTTCACCTCGGTCCAAGCCTCGATCGTATCGCGGGTGGTTCCCGCGATCTCGGTCACAATGGCGCGATTTTCACCCAAAACCAGGTTCAAAAGACTGGATTTGCCGACGTTCGGAGGCCCCGCGAAAACGACGCGGAAACCTTCTTCCAAAACCCGGCCACGCTCATAGCCAGCCACCAGCTGATCGATTTCGCGGGAAACCTGTTTCAGCGAAGAAATCAGCTCATCGGAAGACATCGTTTCCAAACCTTCGGTGGAAAAATCGATATCCGCTTCCAGATGCGCGAGCGTATGCAGAATCTGTTTTTCAATCGAGGCGACCTGTTGGGAAACCGCGCCGCCCAATTGCTTGAGCGCATTCGCTTTTTCAAACGGTGACTGGCTTTCGATCACGGACAGGACGCTTTCCGCCTGCACCAGATCGAGTCGACCATTCATGAATGCGCGGTATGTGAATTCACCGGGTTCCGCCGGCAAACTTCCGGCGTGAATCAGTTCTTTTTGAATTTCGTCGATGATCACGGGGTTTCCGTGACAGGAAATTTCGACGCACTCTTCGCCCGTAAAGGAGCGCCCGCCTAAAAAAGGCGTCAACAGAACCTCATCGATGCGATGAGCTTCCATCAGCAGTGATTCAAGATGTCCGTAGTAAACTCGATGCGATTCAACTTCGGCGGGAAGGAAGGGCGCAAGTTTGCGCACCACCGAAACGGCGCCGGGACCGCTGATCCGCAGGACCGCGATTCCCGAACGCCCAAGGGGCGTCGCCAAAGCATGAATGGTTTGCGACTCCCGCAACCGATGGTCAGCCATGGCGACTACCTAGCACATGCTTAAGAATCCGTCCGGCCCTCTTCGACACCCGAAGATTTGGCAGGATAGATTTTGATCTTTTTATAAAGTCCATCGCCGATGGAGCGGCTCTTCACGCGCTCGTCGCCCGCCAGGTGCTGGTGGACGATCTTGCGGTCTTTGGGGGGCAGGGCACGGATATAGACCGATTTCCCCTTGGAAATCGCGGTGTCCTTGAGTTTATCCGCCAGCTCGATCAGGGCCGCATTCGACTCTTCACGGTAGCCGTTGCAGTCGATCTGGATCGAGGTTTTGTCTTCCGAGAAATTGTGCTGAACGACCCGCTGAAGGAACAGCTGGATCGAGTCGATCATTTGGCCTTCACGCTCTTTCAAAAGCTCTTCATCGGGGCCCGAGATCTCGACGTTGATTTGCGGCTGACCTTTGTCGTCATCGCTGGATTTCACGTCGAACGAAAGATCGAAACCGCCCTTTTCGATCAAGCCTTCCATGGTCGCGCGCACGAGCTGTGCGACGTCGCCATCGGCTTGCGAACCCGTCTCTTTTTTCTTTCCGCCGAAGAGGCGGCTTAGGAATCCTGTCATTGTACGTCCCCTTTTCCTTTTAAACTTTTGTCACCGCAACTTTGTTCGACTTGCGATCCAGCATGAAAAGCTGCTGTTGGATCACCCCGAAGAGAGTGCTGATGAAGATATAAAGCGTCAGTCCGCTGGGCAGACCGAATGTAAACACACTGAAGATCAACGGCATCCACAACATGATCCGCGCCTGTGCGGGATCCATCGTGGTGGGCGTGATTTTTTGCTGAACGAACATCGTCACGCCCATCAAGATCGGCAGAACGAAGAAAGGGTCCTTCTGGCTCAAGTCATGAATCCAGAAGATGAACGGCGCTTGGTAAAGTTCGATCGACTGCCCCAAAACCTGATACAGAGCGAAGAAGACGGGCATCTGCAGAAGCAGCGGCAAACAACCACCCAAGGGGTTGACCTTCTGCTCGCGCATCAGCGCCATGGTTTCGCGGTTCAAGGCTGTGGGATCTTCCTTGTAGCGAGTCCGCAGCGCTTGCAGCTGCGGCTGAATGACCTGCATCTTCTTCATCGAACGATACGACGCCATGTTGAACGGCAGAACGATCAAACGAACCAGGACGGTCAAAATGATGATCGCCCAACCCCAGTTGCCGACCAAACCGTGGGACCACTGCAGGACTTTCAACAGCACTTTCCCGATGGGAGAGAAGAAACCGAAGTTCACGACCTTCACCAATTCCGGATTCACCTTCTCGAGAACCGCCGACGACTTGCCGCCCGCGTACGAGATCCATTTGAATTCCATGGTCGGTTGCACGGTGACCGGAGCGTAAGTCGCGATACTGCGCAATTCACCGGTCGCCTCGGATTCCATACGCACCGAGGGCATCACGGCCGATTGATCGACCACCGCCGAAACGAAATACTGCGAGCCGATACCCCACAGATTCGCGGCTTGGTAATCGTGAGCGACGGGCTCACCGTCTTTGATATGCAGACGCTCGACCGAACCGTCGATTTCCGCGAGGAATTCTTGGTGATCCAGCGAGGGCATGAAGAAGTTGCCGCCGGTCACTTTGCGACGAGGCTCGACTTGTTTCACCGTCAGACCCTTAAAGTCCGCGGGCACGTTCTCTAAACGAACCAAAGAGTCGATTTTCGCGGTCTCGGGATCGACGGTCATCGTGTGCGTGATGACTAGGGCCCCCTGGCGAGCCTGACCGACAAAGGTCGTTTCCGACTGGCGCGCGACGACGAAATCCAGAGGAGACGACTGACCGACAACGCCGATTTCGAAAAGACGGAAGCCTTCGACGGCGCCGAGCTTGATCTCTTGCTCTTGATGATCGCGATACTTGCGCAGGCGGAATTTCTGCAGCCCCATCCCTTTGGAAGAGATCTCGAAGGCCACGCTTTCGTTTTCAAAACTGTGAACCGATTCGGGAGTCGAATCGACCGCAGCCTCTTGAGCCACGGCGGCGGCACCGGCCTGCGCAGCATCGGCGGTGGGCGGACTTAAAACGCCCGTGCCCGCAACGGTTCCAGAGCCCGCGGTTTCGCCGGTCACCTCTCCAGAAGCGGCGACTTGCCCTTTGGGCTTATAATATTCGGGATATTTGTGGGTCATCCAGGCTTGCCAGCCGAAGAACAAAACCGCGCAAACCGCGACGGCCAAGATGGTCTTGTTGTCCAAGAAGTTGTTGTTGTTCTCTGGTGTCGTACTCATGGAGTGTCCTCAATGACTTTCGCGGTAAAAGGAACGGGATCATAACCGTAGGGTCCACCGGGACGGCAGCGCCACAGACGAATCAAAGTGAGTTTCAAGGCGGTTCCAGGAGACAAGGTGCGGAAGGCTTCTTCGGCGTAACGTGAACAGCTCGGTTCAAAACGGCAAACGCCACCCATCGACGGGGCCAGAACCACGCGATAAAACGCGATTCCCCAGAGGCCGATCCACCGAAAGATGGACTTAGGACTCAAGCTGAAGCCCACGTGTTTTCCACTGGGATTCCAGGTCTCGCAGTTCGAGAGTGTCGTAATGTTCGCCCTTTTGTGGACGAAAGAAGAAGTGCACATCGATCGACAAGTCCTCATGCTCCCGGACTTGTTTGCGAACGATCTCACGGGCCCAACGCCGGAGGCGATTACGAAGAACGGCCTTTCCCACTTGGCGTGGAATCGAAAAGCCGTAGCGTAAATAACCAACGGTGTTCGGAACGTAAATGATCGTCAGCCAACGGCAGGAGCTCATTTTACGACCCGATTGGCGCAGCCGCTCGAAGTCCGACTTCAGAACGAGGCTACGCCGGGGCCGCGAATTACTTGCTACCAACTGCGACAGTCAGACGTTTGCGACCTTTTGCACGACGACGCGAGAGAACCGCGCGACCGTCTTTAGTTGCCATGCGAGCGCGGAAACCGTGAGTGGTTTTGCGACGCTTATTGCGAGGTTGGTAAGTGCGTTTGCTCATCTGAAGCTCCCTCTGGATGACCTCTGCAGATCATCCGTTTCGTAGTCACGTCCGGTGCTCCTCCATAGAGCTCTCTTTTGAGCGCTCGTTGGAGCGACGCCGAACCGAGATAATTTCTAGAGATTTCAATCTGTTCCGTCGTCGATGGTTTCGAACGAATAACGTCGAAAAGTTCGATCTGGAACTCAGGGCTCTAGAGGCCGGAATAAATCACAACGCATTATGAGGGTCAATAGTTGAAATACCCCCCTCACCCTGTTAGCTCCCTCCCATCCGCCAAGCAAGGTGGCCGACACGAGCAGAAGGGGGTCTTGTTCGTGGAACTGAACTCTGATTTTTGGGCATCCATCAAAAACAGTATCAAAAGCCGCAACCGGGAAAACCGGTTGATTGAGACCTTTTTGGAGCCCATCCATTATGTGGATACCGCCGAGAATTCGGGGCTTCCTAAGATGGTTTTGGGCGTTCCTTCGCCGATCCACCAGTATTTCGTCATCGAAAACCTCCTGGAAAAGATCTATCTCGAGGTCTCGGAGTCCTATCGTTCTCCTTATGAAATCGAAGTAGTTGTCACCGGACAACGTGCGGGCGAAGCCCCCAAGGAAAACCCTGCGGCCGTAGCCCCGGTTCAAGAGGTCATCGAGCCGCACCCGGCGCCTCGGCCCTTTGCGCCAACTCAAGGGAAGTACTTCGATTTCTTGAATCCCGAGTACACCTTCAGCACCTTCGTGGTCGGCCGCAATACCGAGTTTGCCCACGCCGCAAGCTACAACGTCGCCCGCAATCCCGGACAGGGCTATAATCCGCTGTTTATCTGCGGACCTGTCGGAATGGGTAAAACGCATCTTCTGCACGCCGTTGGTCATCAGATTCTCGAACAATTTCCGCACCTTCGGATTAACTACTTCTCGGCTGAGCGCTTTTTGAATGAGTGTATTTCGGCGATCCGTCGCCAAGAGATGGATAAGTTCCGTCAGAAATACCGTGAAAACTGCGACATCCTGCTGGTCGATGACGTTCAGTACATCGGCCGCGGGGAAGCGACGCAGGAAGAGTTCTTCCATATGATCAATGCGTTCATCGAAAAGCGGAAACAGGTGGTTCTGGCTTCCGATCGAATGCCCAAAGACATCCTGAATCTGGAAGACCGGAACCGCTCACGTTTGGAGTGGGGTTTGATCGCCGACATCCAAATGCCCGATTTGGAAACACGGGTGGCTATCCTCCGTTACAAAGCCGAGCGCATGGGCCTTCGTCTGGCTGAGGACGTGGTCAACTACATAGCCAGAATATCCAAACGGAGTATTCGTGAGCTGGAGGGCAACCTCAAAAAAGTGAAAATGTTCAGTGAACTTCAGGGTTTGAGCATCGACATCGAGCTCGCCAAGAAAGTCTTGAATAGTCACGAAACTCAGACCACGATTTCGCTCGAGGATATCCAAAAGCTGGTGGCGGATCATTTTAAGGTGAAGATTGCGGACCTGAAGTCCACAACCCGCGCCAAAGTGATCGTCGTTCCCCGGCAGATCGCCATGTATCTGATCAAAAAGCATTTGGATCGTCCGCTCGTAGAAATTGGACGCGCTTTTGGCGGCAAAGATCACACAACGGTGATGAATGCGCTGGAACGGGTCGATTTTCTACAGAATAAAGATATGGATATTAAGAATGATCTCGAGGAGTTAACGACAAGAATCCACAATATCACAGGGGTGTGAATCTGCCCTGTGGAAAAACCTGTGGAAGAAGTTGAGAACTTCTTTGTGGATTCGAGTTCCCCCCAAATTTGACAGAGATTTGGGTTGGCCTCAGGTGAAACGGTCCACTAGATTCTGCGAGTGTTTTTGAAGAGTTAAGTAGAAAAATGAGTTATCCACGCCCCTACTACGACTACGAGTATTATATGTATATAGAAATAGATAAGAAAGAGCTCCTCAATCTGATCGGGAAGACCCTGAACATCGTGGAGAAAAGAAACACGATGCCCGTTCTGATGAACGTGCTCTTGGAAGCAGATGGTCAGAACCTGAAGGTGTTCGCAACAGATCTTGAGGTCAGCCTCACAGATCAGAGTCCTGCGAAAGTGAACACACCCGGTAAGGTGGCGGTCAGTGCTAAAGCTCTTTTCGATATCGCGAAAGAGTTGGGCGATGGACGTATCTCGCTGACTCGCAAAGAAAACAACTGGCTCGAAATTCGTCAGGGTCGTTACCAATCCAAGATCGTTGGGATCAGCGCCGAAGAGTATCCGGTGTTCCCCACTTTCACCGGACAAGGTTTCGCCGAGATTCCTGGGCCCGTCCTTCGTGAGATGATCGATCGCACGGTGTACAGCGTTTCGAACGACGAAACTCGTTATCACCTGAACGGTGTTTATTTCGAACAAAAAGGCGATGCGGGTTACACGATGGTCGCGACCGACGGTCACCGTTTGAGCCTGATCCAAAAGAAGTTGCCGGCACAAAAGCTCATGACTCAAGGTCAGGGCGTGATCATTCCCCGTAAGGGTTTGAACGAAATCAAAAAATTGCTGGATAGCTTGGAAGGTCCGTTCGAAGTCGCGATCGAAGGTTCGCAGATGATTCTGCGCAACTCGAACACGACGTTGATGATTCGTTTGATCGAAGGGAAATATCCCAACTATTCACAGTTTATTCCACAGAACCTGAAAAAGAAGATCACGATTCATCGCGACTCTTTCCTGACTTCGTTGAAACGCGTTTCGCTTTTGGCGAATCAAAAATCGAAAGCGATCACGCTCTCGATCGCTGACGGCAAAATGGAAATCGCTTCGAACAATCCCGAGCTCGGTGATGCGAAGGAAGAAATCGAAGTCGAATACGCGGGACAAGATCTGCGGATCGGTTTCAACGCGAAGTACATCCAGGATGTGCTGACCGCGATGACCGAAGAAAAAGTCGATTTCGAAATCAACGATCAGCTTTCGCCCGGATTGATCCGTCCGCACAATGATCCCGCCTACACGTGCGTGGTCATGCCCATGCGGATTTGATCGGTAACGGGCAATGCTGAAGCGGCTTCGACTCTTTGATTTCAGAAATTTCAAAGAGCAGTGGGTCGATTTCTCGGCGCAGACGAACGTTTTCGTCGGCGACAACGGTCAGGGAAAATCGAACATCCTTGAAGCCATTTATCTTCTGCTGACGGGCGAGTCCTTTCGCCCGTCGGAAGTTTCCCACTACGTGAAATGGGGATCGGAAGCGGCCTCTTTACGGGGCCTTTTCGAAAACGATCAGCACGAAGCCCTCGACGTTTTTTTGAAAATTCAAAACGGCAAAAAAGCACTGACGGTGAATGAAAAGAAGTTCACCGCGCAGGACTGGCGGCGGATGGATCCGCCGATTCTGTTCAGTCCCGAATCTTTGAACGCGATTAAGGGCAGTGCCGAAGAGCGTCGCGCGCTCGTCGACGAACTCGTGCTGAACCTTTCGCCGATCGCCCACCAAACGCACCAGGATTTCCGTAAAGCGCTGCGAATGCGCAACAAGATCCTCCGGGATCACCGGGACGCCCGTGAAAGCGGAATCGGCCTTGGCGCGGCTCTGGAAAAACCTGTGGATAAAACTTTGGCGTTGCTCGAAGCACTGAATCCAAAGTTCTTGGAACTGGCCGTCATTGTGACGCAACAGCGAATTGAAGCTCTTCGCAAACTCGAGCCGGATGTGAATCTGGCGATGCAGAGCGTTTCTGAGGGATTTCCCGCAATTCAGCTCCAGTACTGGATCTCCCAACAGCCCGCGATCCACTATTCCCACCAAGATATCCACAACTCACTGCAGAAAAGACTCAAAGAATTGCAGTCGGCTGAGCTCTCTTCGGGCACAAGTTTGGTGGGTCCGCACAAGCACGACATCGTGTTCCTATTTGGCGGAAACGATTCAAGATTTTTCTGTTCGCAGGGGCAGCAAAGAAGCTTGATTCTGGCTTTCAAAGTCGCTCAGATCGTGTATCATCGGAAGGTTCTCAAAAGGCGTCCCATCCTGCTTCTGGATGACGTTTTATCGGAACTGGATGGCGCGAAACGAAAAAATTTCGTCGAGCTGATGAAGACCATGGAGTCGCAGATCGTGTTGACCACAACCGACTACGATCTTCCCCAAGTTTTCTCGTCCACTTCCGCTGAATCGCAGATCTCGCTCAAGCGAGTTCTGGATGGGCGTGTGACAGACTAGCCTTGTTTTGTTTTCGAAAGGGCGGGGGATGAGTACGGATACTGTTCAAAAAACCGAACAGAAAGAATACGGCGCGGATTCGATCCAGGTTTTGGAGGGTCTCGAGGCCGTTCGCAAAAGACCTGGAATGTACATCGGCGATACCGGTGTGCGCGGTTATCACCACCTTGTGTACGAAATCGTGGATAACTCGGTCGACGAAGCCCTCGCGGGTTTCTGTAAACACATCAACGTGACGATTTCGACCGATGAGTCGATCACCGTGGAAGACGACGGCCGCGGCATTCCCGTGGAAGCTCACAAAAACGGAAAGTCGGCCCTCGAAATCGTCATGACCGTCCTGCACGCCGGCGGTAAGTTCGATGGCGGCAGCTACAAAGTTTCCGGCGGTCTTCACGGCGTCGGCGCTTCCGTGGTGAACGCGCTTTCCGTGCGGACGCGCGTGGAAGTCAAACGCAACGGCTTCACTTGGATTCAAAACTACGCCAAGGGGCAACCGCAAGGTCCGCTCGAAAAAGGCGAGGCCATCACCAAGACCGGAACGAAAACCACCTTCAAGCCCGATACCGAAATCTTCAAAGATCTTTCGATCTCTTACGATTTCAACACGCTGGCGAATCGTTTCCGCGAACTCGCATTCTTGAATGCGGGGCTTTACATCTCGTTGAACGATGAGCGCACGGGGAAGAAACAAGAATTCCAATATGCGAACGGCATCGCGGAGTTCGTCAGCTACTTGAACCAATCGAAAAAAGCTCTGCACAACGACGTCGTGTACTTCCGCGGCGAACGTGACGATGTCGAAGTCGAAGTGGCGGCGCAGTGGAACGATTCGTATTCCGAGTCGATCTTCTCGTACTGCAACAACATCAACACCATCGAAGGCGGAACGCACTTGATCGGTTTCCGTGGCGCGGTCACTCGGACCACCAACGCCTACGCGACCGAAAAGAACCTGCTGAAGGATCTGAAGGTTTCGCTCGAGGGTGAGGACATCCGTGAGGGGATGGCTGCGGTCGTCTCGGTGAAAGTACGTGAGCCCCAATTCGAAGGGCAGACGAAAACCAAACTCGGTAACAACGAGGTCAAGGGGATCGTCGAATCTCTCGTGAACGAAAAAATGGCCGACTGGTTCGATCGCAATCCAGGTCCGGCGAAACAGATCATCGGCAAATGCGTGGAGGCCGCCCGCGCGCGCGAAGCGGCCCGTAAGGCCCGCGAGCTGACCCGTCGTAAGACGGCGCTCGACGGCGGAACGCTTCCGGGAAAGATGGCGGACTGCCAAGAACGCGATCCTTCGCTCTGCGAATTGTACCTGGTCGAGGGAGACTCGGCCGGTGGATCCGCGAAGCAAGCCCGTGACCGTCGTACCCAAGCGGTTCTGCCGCTGAAGGGTAAGATCCTGAACGTCGAGAAGGCGCGTTTCGACAAAATGCTGTCGAACGAAGAGATCCGCATGATGATCTCGGCCCTCGGAACCGGGATCGGTAAAGACCAAGTCAGCGCCGAAAAAATCCGTTACCACAAAATCATTATCATGACCGATGCGGACGTCGACGGCTCGCACATCCGTACGCTGCTGCTGACGTTCTTCTATCGCCAGATGCCCGAAGTGCTCGAGCGCGGTTATGTGTACATCGCGCAGCCGCCGCTCTACCGCGCGAAAAAAGGCCAGGCCGAGAATTATCTGAAAGACGATCAGGCGCTGAATGAATTTTTGCTCACCAGCGGTTTGAAAGACGTCGTGCTGACCTCGGGTTCGAAGAACGCGGATTTCCGCAAGTTCATGTCGAACATTCAGCGCTTCAATCACGTGTTGAAAGTTGCCCGCAGTAAATTCGATCCCGACCTTGCGGCGTACCTGGTGGCGAATGCGACCGGACTGGAAGAAACCCTGAAGGACGAGTCGAAGACTTTGGCGCTTTTGGCGAAATTCAAAGACTTCTACCCGACCCAGAAAGACGTTTCGATCACGGATATCGCGTGGAAGCCGGTCGTCGAAGACGGCGTTCCGTCGGTGATCGTCGAAACTTTCCGTTTTGCGGATAAGTCGACGACGAAACTGAATGCGCAGTTCCTGAAAATGCCCGAGTGGATTGAATTGAATTCGCTGTGGAGCGAGATCACCGGCGTATCGAAATTGCCCGTGACCCTGACTCTCGGCGGTTCGGAAAAAACTTTTGAAGATTATAAATCACTGCATGCCGAAGTGATGGAGAGCACGAAGAAGGGCTACTACATCCAACGCTACAAGGGATTGGGCGAGATGAACCCCGAGCAGCTGTGGGAAACCACGCTGAATCCCGAGCATCGTAACCTGCTCCAAGTGAGCATCGACGATGCGGTTGCGGCGGATGAAACCTTCAGCGTCTTGATGGGTGAACTTGTCGAACCCCGTCGGAAATTCATCAACGACAACGCACTTAGCGTGCGTGAGCTGGACGTCTAAGGAGCAAGCTCATGGAAGAAAATCAGAGCCCTCGGGGCGTGACCGTCGTCGACATCAACAAAGAGATGCGCGACGCCTATCTGCAATATTCGATGTCTGTCATCGTGGGTCGTGCTTTGCCCGACGTGCGTGATGGACTGAAACCCGTTCACCGCCGGATCTTGTTCGCGCAATACGAGATGGGGAACAGCCACGACAAACCCTACAAAAAATCAGCCCGGGTTGTTGGTGAAGTGATGGGTAAATATCACCCTCACGGTGATATGGCGATCTACGACTCGATGGTGCGGATGGCGCAGGATTTCTCGCTGCGCTACCCGCTTGAAGACGGTCAGGGAAACTTCGGTTCCATCGATGGTGATGCTCCCGCAGCCAGCCGTTACACCGAAGTCCGCGTCACCAAACTGGCCGAAGAGCTTCTTGAAGACATCGACAAAGAGACCGTCAAGTTCGGTCCGAACTACGACGATTCGCTTGAAGTGCCGATGGTTCTTCCGGCGAAGTTCCCGAACTTGCTGGTGAACGGTTCGGCGGGGATCGCCGTCGGTATGGCGACGAACATTCCGCCCCATAACCTGGGTGAAGTGATCGACGGTTGTATCCACCTGATCGATAATCCTGACTGCTCGATCGACGATCTGATGCAGAAAATTCCTGGCCCCGACTTCCCTTCGTACGGCGTCGTCTCGGGCACGCAAGGCATTCATCAAGCCTACAAAAAGGGAAAAGGGATCATCACGCTGAAAGCCGTTGCGGATATCGAAGCCCGCAAAGACGGTCGTGAAGAGATCATCGTGACCGAAATCCCGTACCAGGTGAACAAGGCGAAGCTGATCGAAAGCATCGCCGACATGGTTCGTGAAAAAACGATCGAAGGCATTTCCGATCTGCGTGACGAGTCGTCGCGCGAGGGAATGCGCATCGTGATTTCGATCAAACGCGGTGAAAACGCGTCGGTGATCCTGAATCGCCTGTACAAGTTCACGCAGCTGCAAGTCAGCTTCGGTATCATCATGCTGGCGCTCGACGCGAAGAACCAGCCCGTCACCTTCGATCTGAAGATGATGCTTCAGGCGTTCATCGAGCACCGCCGTGACGTCGTCACTCGTCGTTGCTTGTTCGATCTGAAGAAGGCGCAGGAAAAAGCGCATATCTTGGAAGGTCTGAAGAAGGCCCTCGACAACATCGATGCGGTCATCGCGACGATCAAAGCCTCGGGGGATTCGTCGGTTGCGACCACGAACCTGATGGATAAGTTCGCGTTCTCGGAACGCCAAGCGAAGGCGATCTTGGAAATGCGTTTGCAACGTCTGACCGGCTTGGAGCGCGACAAGATCTTGGCGGAACTCGCCGAGCTCATGAAAACCATCGACTGGTTGAAAATGGTTCTGGCGGACGTCAAAGAAATCTACAAAATCATCGTCGGTGAATTGACCGAGATCCGTAAACGTCACGCCGATCCCCGTCGCACGCAAATCGCGAACGACGGTGGCGACATCGAAGACGAAGATCTGATCGCGGAAGAACCGATGGTCGTCACCATCACGAACACGGGTTACATCAAGCGCATTTCGCCGGATGAATACCGTGTGCAACGTCGTGGCGGCAAAGGCCTGAAAGGCATGGAAACGCGGGACGAGGACTACGTCACCGACATCTTCAGTGCCAGCACCAAGACGAACCTTTTGATCTTTACCGACAAAGGGAAGGTCTATTGGACGAAAGTTCACCGTCTGCCCCAGGGCAATCGGACCAGCAAAGGGAAAGCGATCGCGAACGTCGTTCAACTGCAGAACACCGAAAAAGTGATGGCGGTTCTGCCGGTCGAGAACTTCGACGAAAATCGCTTCGTCGTGATGCTCACTCAAAAAGGGATCATCAAGAAGACTTCGCTCGACGCGTTCGCGAATCCGCGGACCGCGGGAATCATCGCGCTGACGACCGATCTGGATGACCAGGTCATCGACGCGAAGATTTCGGACGGCGAAAGCGATATCTTCATCGCGACCCGCGAGGGGATGTCGATTCGTTTCAACGAAAGCGACGTTCGTGCCATGGGCCGTTCCGCACGTGGCGTGAAAGGGATCACCCTGGCGAAGACCGACGTGGTGCAGACCATGGAAATCCTCGGTAAGGGTTCGAAAGACACCCTGCTGGTGGTCACAGAAGGCGGCTACGGTAAGCGCTCGGAACAAGAGGAATACCGTATCCAAGGTCGTGGCGGCGTCGGCATCATCACCCAGAAGACGACCGACAAAGTCGGGAACGTCGTGGGTGCAAAACGTGTCGCGAACAACCAAGAAGTCATCCTGACCACCGATAAGGGGCAGGTCATCCGCATGAAGGTCACGGACATTTCGCTGTTGGGTCGTAACACCCAGGGCGTACGTTTGATCAACCTTGCGGACAAAGATGAATTGGTGACCGGATTTGCGGTCGTTGACGATGAAGAGCAATTGGAAACCACGCCGCCGGCGGGAACCCAAACGCACTAAATCGGAGTCGAAATGCGAAAGAGCCAACAGAGGCGAAATCTCAATGGACGAGGTCACGGGGTGATTCGAGTCTGGTGGGTTTACGGGTTGGCTCTTTTCTTTTTTCTGGCGTGTGAGCGACCGATTCAGAAAGAGTACAAGAAGGCCGAAACCGAGGCTTCGTCTCAGAACTGGCGTACGGCGGTCAGTTTGTTTGAAGACATCGTCCGGACGGAACCCGCGAGCGCGGAAGCGCTGATGTCGGCGCGGGAAGGAGCGCGTATCGCTTCTCTGGAAATCAAAGACGTCACGCGCGCCATTCCCTTGTATCGCCACTTGGTCTTGTATTCGCCCGAGCCGAAGGAATCCTTGAACGCGCAAAAACAGATCGTGGATATCGTCTTCGCGCAGATTCAGGATTACCCACGCGCCATCGAAGAGATTTCAAGTCTGCTGCAAGTCGAGACCGACGCTGAAGAGCGGGTCGCTTACCGCGTGAAGTTGGCGCGAAGCTATTACCACATGAATAACTTCATGCAGGCGGCGGCCGAGCTTAAAGAGCTTCTGCGTGGCCCTCATGACCATAAGTTGGATTTTGAAATCAAAGAGCTGCAAGCGAACATCTTGATCGCCGACAAAAAGTACGACGAGGCTTCGGTGATTCTGCGCGATCTTCTAACGAAACATCGTGACCAGGCGATTCGCGAGAACGTCCCGATGACCTTGGCGGTCGCTTTGGAAGAGCAAAAGGACTTCAAGGGTGCGATTGGTATTCTTGAGTCGGTGAAGGCCTCACATCCCGTGCCGGAATATGTGGAGCTTCGCCTGAAAAGACTACGCGAGCGCTCGCTCAATCAGCCCGGCGCTCGAGGATGGAAGAAATGAAGCCAAATAAAGGGCTTATTTTCATGGCGATGGGTTTTGAACTCGTCGGATTGATTTTAGGGTGCATATTTATCGGGCAATGGGTTGATGAGAATTACGGCACGAAGGGGCTGGGGCTGGTTGGTTTTTCAGCAGCGGCTTTAGTGGGCTGGCTCGTGCACATTGTGCAGCTCTTGAAGAAGTTTGAAGCGGATTCAGAAGAGCCCGAATCGAAATGAATGTCTTGTCCGAGGGTCAGCGGATCAGTTAAGCCCCATTCGTGCTTAAAAGCTTCTTTGTTATTCAACTTGCTTTGATCGCGCTCGTGACCGTATTGGCCGGTTTCTTCTCGTGGGAAACTGCCGCATCGGTGTTCATCGGCGGTGTGACAATGCTCGTGAATTTCGCGGTGCTGGCCGGTTCTTGGGCTCTGATCAACAGCAAAAAACTCATTGCTCTCTGTGTTTTAATCATTGTAAGTAAGTACACGATTTTAGCCGTGTTGTTGTATCGCATTTTGAGCCTTCCCTGGGTTCAGCCTCTTAGCTTTCTCGTGGGAATCTCGATATTTGTGTTCGCGGCCGTTTTGTTAGGACTTTATCAACAGAGTTCTTTCAAGGCGCAGGAACAGGAATAGGAATTAGCCGATGGCTTCAAGTTTGACCTCATTGATCCCTGGAGTGGGCGACACCTACGCTCACGTTGCGACAGCTGGAATTGTTTCGGCAGGTTTGATCGCCGCAACTTTCATCGCACGCGCTCAACTGGGTACCGGTGAAACGGCGGTTGTTCCCGCTGGCAAACTTTCGTTCCGCGGTTTCTTCGAATTCATCACCGAGTTCATTCAAGGTCTTTCGGACATGGTCATTGGTGAACATGGACGCGCGTTCGTCCCCATGTTCGCGGCGACTTTCACTTTCGTTTTGATTAACAACCTCGTCGGGATGATTCCCGGTATGGTTCCCGCGACGGAAAATCTGAACACCACGCTGGCGATGGGTTTCTTCATGTTCTTCGCCTACAACATCTTCGGCGTGAAAGAGAACGGCGTTGCTTACTTCAAACACTTCCTGGGTCCCATCTGGTGGCTGATTCCGTTGATGCTCGTCATCGAGTTGATCTCGCACTTTGTGCGTCCGATCAGCTTGGGTCTGCGTCTGGCGAACGTCCTTCAAGGTGACCATACGGTTGTCGGCATTTTCTTGAATCTGTTCCCTATCGGGTTGCCGATCCCGTTCTACATGCTGGGCCTGTTCGTGGCCTGCGTTCAGGCTTTCGTGTTCACGCTGTTGTCGATGGTTTACGTGGCTCTCGCGACGGCGCACGATCACTAGAAATTTATTAACAAATCAGAATTGTACAATAAGGAGAAACAGTTCATGAAAAGCACAATCCGTAACATCTTGATCACTATGACTGCTGCAATGGCGGCAACTTCGGCTTTCGCACAAGATGCGGCAGCAGTTGCAACTTCGCAGAACGGCATGATCGCAATGGCAGCTGGTCTGGCCATCGGTCTGGCAGCTATCGGCGGCGCGATCGGACAAGCAATGACCGCAGCTTCGGCTTTGGACGGCATCGCTCGTAACCCCGCAGCTCAGTCGAAAGTCTTCACTCCCATGATCATCGGTCTGGCTCTGATCGAGTCGCTGGTCATCTACGCGTTCGTTATCGCGTTCTTCCTCCAAGGCAAATTCTAATCTCCGCTTTCGCGTAGATTCGAAATCTTGAGACTAAGGCCACCTTCGGGTGGCCTTTTGTTTTGGGGCTTTCACATCTTTTTCACTGTCGATTTTCCGGACGGGCGTCAGTCGTGAAAGGGCCGTTCTTTGCTCTTTCACCGGTCCCGATGACGGCAACGATTTTCGCGTCTTCCAGGCTCCAAAACGGGTGATTCATTTGCACTGACTACCGGGCAGAGGTGGCAGGATGCGATTCTTCGTTTGGGCCCTCATTCTCCAGTTGTCGGTGGTTCCCGCATTCGCGATGAAGTACCGCACACTCCAAGGCGTGAAAGAGTCCACGGTACGGACCCTGAACACGGGCTTCAACGTCCGTAGTGAACGCTCCACCACGAGCTCCTCGCTGGGACAAATACAAGAGCTGATCAACGGTGGAAGGTTTGAAGTCGACGTCCGAGAGGTCGACGAAGATTGGATCCGCGTGCGCACGGCGAAGGGCGATGGGTGGATTCACCGGACCGCGCTTCAAGACGTGGAAGTGAAAACCGATTTTGTCCTACGTCACGAACCGAACTCCATGGCCGCCAATCGCGGCACGATCGCCGAAGGGCTTTTCGTTCGCGAGAACGACGCCATCTTGACCGGACGGACGGAAATCGAAGAGCGCAACGGTAAGACGAACAAGTGGCATGAGATCTTCGTTCGTGGCGAGCGCGCGTGGGTTCATGAAAATGCGATCACCAAAAAGGAAGAGGCGGCGGTGACTCCCACTCCGGCTTCGGAACGCGCGTCGGCCGAGGCGAAAGCGGAAGAAAAGGTCGAGGAAAAGCCGAAACCCAAACCGGAAGTTCAATGCGTGGGGAGTTTGAACGAAGCCCGCGGTGAAGAGCGTTTCCAAAAATTGCTTTCGCGCGGCAACCCGTTCACGACGTGGAACGGCCCTTGGGGCGCGACCATTGCGGTGCAGTCCAACGGGCAAGCGATTCTGAACCATCCGATGAAGGGTAAGATTCCGCTGACGCTGGCGTTGTGTATGGATAAACGTGATCGCGCCTTCATCACGGTGAACGGTACGAAGATCTATTTCAAAGACGAAAACATGAGCCGCATCAGCGTGACCGATCCCACATCGGGCGATGCGTATGATTTCTCCCGGGGTGTTCAATGATGCGTTTCATGACCGTCTTGGCGATGATATTAGGTGCCTCGGGTTTCGCAATGGCGCAAGATTGCCGGTACCAAACTCGCCCGAACGACGTGTTCTTCCAGAACCTTCCTTCCGAAATCAAAGGTTGGGTCAACTGCGGTGCGAGCGGCGGGAACGTGATCTACGTTGCAAAAACCGAAAAGAAATCCGTGATCCAGTGGCAATCTTGGTTCCGCGAATACCAACTGGTTTTGAATCCCGAAGAAGCGAAAATCACCGTGCTGAAAAGTGGAAAGCTGGCGGGTGGAATCGAAACCCATTGGCTGGAAAGTCAGCGGAGCACGGGCGCGACCCGTCATTTGCTGATCGTGAAACCGGATGGCCGGAAGAATAGTTTGGTCTTTATCCAATCGGCGAACGTGGGAACCGGCGAACGGGCCGCATTCACGGTGCCGGATTCCCTACGTCGCATCATTCGCGGAGTGGATGCGGTCTTGCTCGATCGGGAATTCCCGCTGAATTAAGGGCCCGCGTTTCCGCGCGCCCCGGATCACTCACAGATATTTGTTCACGACGTTTTCGACGCGATCGCGGATGCGCTTCAAGCCCGCTTCGCTGGTCGACTCGAAACGCAAGACCAGGACGGGTTGCGTGTTCGACGAACGTGCGAGCGCCCAACCATCTTCGAAACTCAGGCGGATGCCGTCGGTTTCGTCGATCTTGTATCCCGCACCGCCTTGAGGGAAGGCTTCTTTGATCTTCTCGACGATCAAAACCTTCTTTTCCTCAGTAGTATCCACACGAATTTCGGGAGTGTTGAACGCCGAGGGTAGGCCTTCCAGAAGTTGCGTGATGGTCTTGCCGGTTTTCGACAAGATCTCGCAAACGCGCAGTCCTGCGTACAATGCATCGTCGTAACCGTAGTTACGGTCCGCGAAGAAGATATGTCCGCTCATTTCGCCGCCGAAGGGGCTTTTGTCGGATTTGATTTTTTCTTTGATGAGCGAATGTCCGGTCTTCCACATGACGGGAACGCCGCCGTTGGCTTTGACGTCCGCGTACATGCGATCCGAGCACTTCACGTCGCCGATGATTTTCGCGCCGGGATTGGCTTGCAGAACGCTCCGACTGATCAAAACCATCAGCTCGTCGCCGTAAATCATGCGGCCCGTTTCGTCGATCAGACCAATGCGATCGGCATCGCCGTCGAAACCGATGCCAACGATGGCTTTTTGCTCGAGAACTTCTTTGCGCAGATCCACCAGGTTTTTTTCGACCGTGGGATCCGGATGGTGGTTGGGGAAGCGTCCATCGGGTTCTTCGAAGAGGATCGTGGGCTTCAAGCCTACGGCTTCGTACAAGCGACGCGCGATGCAGCCGCCCGCGCCGTTACCCGTGTCGAGGACGACCTTGATTGGCTTCATCAAGCCGAATTCCTTTTTATACTTTTCGACGTAGGCCGGAAAGATGTCGTACTTTTCGCTGGTGCCTTTGCCCTGCAGGAACTCGCCTTTGTCCATGATCCGACGCAGCTCTTGAATCGCTTCGCCGAAGATCGTTCCCTTGCCGACGGAAATCTTGAAGCCGTTGTAGTCGGGAGGATTATGCGAACCGGTGATCATCACCGCGCCCGCCACGTTCGGGATCGTGAAGGTCGAAAAATAAGAGATGGGCGAAGTGATCAATCCCAAATCCAGAACGTTGAGTCCCGACGACGTCAGGCTTTCCACCATGGCATCGCGAATCGAAGGACTGGAAAGGCGAGCGTCAAAACCCACCGTGACGGTCGAATTCGCCGCGTTCGTTTGGCGTTGCAGATAAACCGCATAGGATTGACCGAGTTTGCGAACGAACTCGAGATCGAACTGCTTTTCAAAAACTCCGCGGATATCGTACTCACGGAAGATCACTGGATCGTGCATGACGTCCTCCAAAATATAGGAATTCAGCCAATCTACGGGCTAAAATCAAGTGCCATTTTAAGCGCGGCTTTCATTGAGCCGTGCTTGGCGCGGCCGGTGCCGACGAGCTCCGTCGCGGGGCCGTGATCGACGGATGTTCTTAGAAAGGGCAGGCCGAGGGTCACGTGGACGCCCTCATCGAAGCCGTGGATCAGCTTGAAGGGAATCAGGCCCTGATCGTGATACGCGCACAGAAAAGCCGCGTATTTTCCCCAGTTTTCCTTCTGGAAGGCCGTGTCGGGTACGAGCGGGCCGACCAGGCGCGCCGATTTTAGCCCCAGGTTCTCTTCTTCCTCGCCGATCAAGGACTTGTCGCCGGCGTGGGGATTCAGGCCGACGAAAGCGAGGGGACGTTTGTCGTCCGGAGTGGTGGCGCGCAGAAAATTCTGAGTCAGTTCCGTAACATTCTGAATTCGCTCGGCGGTCCACTGTTTCGGAACTTTCGAAACGGGAATGTGCCCGGTCACCAAAACGACATTGAAATGCGAACCCCAAAAACTCATGTAGAGCTCCCCGGATTTTGAAACTCGGCGCAGAATTTCGGTGTGGCCCAGATCCGTCAGCCCCGCCTTGATGATTCCGGGTTTGGACAGAGGGCCGGTGACCAGCGCGGCGAACTTTTCGTCAAGGCAAGCTCGCGCGGCTTGCTCGACCCAAAGCGCGGGGGCCGCGCGGTCGAGTAAAATCTGTGCTCCGGGTTCGGAAGTCTGCGCGGCGATTTCCCAGTCATCGAACATCGGCAATTGCCGGCCGATCGCGCGCGTGAAGGCGGGCTCCTGCTCGGGGTGGAGCACGACGGTGACGTTTTGCTTAGAGCTCAGCTTCAATTCACGCAGGGACTTCGCCGAAATTTCGGCGCCGATACCGTTCAGGTCCCCGGTGGTCAGGATCAGGCGGCGCACGCGATCAGCCTTGATTGATGCGTACGAAGGCGTCGTCGCGTTTGGTCTCGATCCAATGTTGGAACTGCTGTTGGAAGGACTTTTCGCTCAAGACCGCGCGCAGGCGTTCTTTCTCTTGTTCGAAACGCGGATCGGGAATCACTTTGCGTGCGACGACTTTTAAGATGTGAAAGCCGGTGCGCGAGGGAACCACGCCTGAGCTTTCGCCGGGCTGCAGACCTTGAACGGCGCGCTCGAATTCAGGACTCATCTCGCCGGTTTTGAAAACTCCCAACGATCCACCTTGAGTGAAATTGGAATCCTCAGAGTGCTGTTCGGCCAGGGCGTCGAAAGTTTGTCCGCCTTTGATTTTTGCGGCGACTTCTTCTGCGCGTTGCTTTGCCGCTTCAGGCCCGCCTTTGCGCGGATTGAAATAGATGTGCGCGAGCGTGTACTCGGCGCCCGATTCCGACTTCGGGAAGCGGCGTAGGTACTCGGCCAGGACGTCTTCGTCGCTGACGCGAACTTTCGAGGTGATCTCTTGCTCCATGAGAGCCTGACGCTCGATCCGCGTTTTCATGAACTGCTGGTATTCGGACATACGCACACCCTGCCCGAGCAAAGCTTGGGTGAGTTCGGCGCGGCTCATATTATTGCGTTTTGCGATCTCGCGAATTTCTTGTTCGACCCGCTCGATGGTGACGGCGAGGTTCAGGCGTTTGATTTCGGAATCCAGAATGCGCTCCGAGATCAGATAGTTCAGCTGCGCTTTCGGATCGGTCTTCAGTTGATCGGGTTTCATGCCCACCAGCAAAAGTTCGTCGATCATGCCGTTGTTTTTGATCTTTTCCCGAAACTTATCCACATCCGAACGCAGGATAATTTCGTTGTTCACGACGGCGACGATGCCTTCAAGAGGTTCGCGCGCGGCTTGAGCGCTCGAGGCGACCAGCAAGGCTAGGATGAATGCTTTCACGTCAGCTCTCCTCATCTGTCAGATCTCGGCGAACGATCAATCGCGGGTTTCGACTTTGAGCGCGTTGATCAGGTCACGATTGATCGAAACCCGGGACGAACGCAACTGTTCGTCCATCCATTGGGTGTACTCTCTTTGCTCTTGCTGACCAATGAGAATCTTGCGGATGACCGGTCTCAAATCGTCGAATTTACGGTAGCCCGCGGGCTCCTTCTTTTCGACTTTGAAAATGTGAAAGCCGTAGGTGCTTTCCAGCACCTGACTGGTTGCGCCACCGGCCGAGAGGCCAAAAGCTTTGTCGAAAACGTCCAAGGAGCCGCGTTCGATCCACCCGACCAAACCGCCGTTTTTTCCCTCTGGAGCGATGGAGTACTTCGTTGCCAGGGTTTCGAACTTCTTTTTGTTTTTGAGCTCGGTGTGGATGTCCTGCGCTTTACCCAGATCGTCGACGACGATCTGGCGTAGATACACCCGTTCGGGGTGGCGGTATTTTTCTTTGTTCTCTTCGTAGAACTTCTTCATTTCCTCTTCGGTCGGGGCGATCGCCTTCTTTTGGAACTGCGCGAAGACTTTTTTCTGCAGCAACAAGAAGCGGATACGATCACGCCATTCCGAAAGGGACAGGTTTTCTTCGGCGAGTGAGCGGCGGAAGGAAATGTCGTCCGGAAATCCCGAGCGAATTTCGTTTACCTCTTGGTCCCACTCACCGCTGGAGACGTCGACTTTATTGTTGGTCGCGTAACGGGTAAAAAGGGCTTCGGTCAGAAAATCTTGGATCACGGACTTCCGCGCGCGATCCACCTGTGCGGGATCTTTCGCGGCGAGGGCGTCGAAATTTTTGAGCTGGCGTGAAAGGCGGTCGCTGAACTCTTTCAGATTCATGCTGCGGTCATCGACTTGGATGACCGCCTGGTCCGCGACGGGAGTGTTCTTCCAAAAGCAGCCGGTCGGAAGAAAAAGCAAAAATGCGCCGGCCGCCAGGAACTGAAGTTTCATGACCTCAGTTCTACTCTAGAGCTTTGATATTGGTCGAGATTTTATAGGTCTTTTTAACGCGGTCGAAATAGTCGTTAAAGAGGTCCAAACGCTTTTCGTTGTGCACGGCCATGCGGATTTGACGTTTGTCGGCATTGGCGAAAGTCCGGCGTCCGGTGACCCGCACGATGTGGTAACCGAAGGGCGTATCCACCAGGCCGCGAGTTTCGCCGACGCGCATTTTCGACAGGACGTCGTAGAAGTTCGGCGTCAGGGTCATGCGGCTTTGGAAACCCGCATCGCCACCGGTCTGTTTGGTCACGAGGTCATCCGAGTACAAACGGACCAGCTCTTCGAAGGGGCGTTTTGACTTGGTCACTTCGCCGTAAATTTCGTCGGCGCGTTTTTTCGCTTCCGCACGTTGGGCGGCGGTGGCTCCCGGCTTCACTTCGATCACGATATGCGAAAAGCGGATTTCGGGATTGCGCTTGTAATACTCTTCCATCTCTTTGTCCGAGACGGTGATTTTTTGGATGCGATCGCCCAGTTCCTTTTCGAGGAAGGTCTTGTAGAGTTCCGCTTTCACGCGCTCTTGGAAGATCGGATCTTTTTCCAGATTCCGTTTTTCCGCTTCCGCCAAACCGACTTCGAAGCGCACCAAGTCTTCCAGGAACTGCTGCTTCGTGGGAGGGTTGAACGTGTTTTTCACTTCGTTGAAGCGGCGATTGAAGTCTTCGACGGTGATTTTGCGGTTGCCGACGGTGGCGACGACTTCGTCTTTTTTGCCTTGCGCGATCGCGAGCATGGGAATGGTCAGCATGACGAGCGCTACTCGAAGAAATTTCTGAGTCATTTCAAGTCCTTTGAGAAGTCCGTTTCTCTGTCCGTACAGAGTAACACCCTTAAGGACGGGGCAGCAAACTTTTTGCGGCCTGAAGTCGGGACTCATGGAGCGCTTTTTCGAGTCCCTCCTTCAGGACTAAAGACCGGGGATCCTCGTCTTTGCTGACCGGCGGAAGCGCCTCGGCCCAATCGATCAGGACGCGCGCGAAGGGTTTAGGAAGAAAAGTTTTGTTCCACGACTTTTCGAAACGCCAAGCCCGGTCGACCGCGACGCCGACGGGAAAAATGGGCGCCTGAAGCATGCGACTGACTTCGAACACGCCCGGCTTCACTTGATAGATGGGGCCCTTGGGGCCATCGACCGCGAAGCTGGAATTGCGGCGGTCTTCACGAATCTTGCGGATCAAACCTTTTAGCGCGCCGACCGCACCCCGCGTGGAAGATCCACGTGTCGAGGTCGCGCCTTGCAAGTGCAAGATCGTGTTCATCAGCTCGCCGTCTTTCGACTGCGAGGCGATGGTCGTCACTCGATATTTTCCGATGAGGTAAAGCAGCACGAGTTCGTCCCCGTGCCAGTGCGCGAACAGGACGGTCGCGCGATCACGTAAGGCCTGGGTCAAAGATTCGGGCTGACGAACTTCGATCCTCCAGGTGAGGACCAAAGTGCGATAGATCAGCCAAACGATGAAACCCAGGACCTTTTGCTTCAGCATTATTTATGCAGGAGCGTTTTGAACTCTTGAGTCAGCTTCGGCACGATTTCGAACGCGTCACCGACGAGTCCGTAAGTCGCTTTTTGGAAGATCGGTGCGTTCGCATCGTTATTGATCGCGACGATCACTTTCGAACCGCTCATTCCCGCCAAGTGCTGAACCGCGCCCGAGATTCCGACCGCGATGTACAAAGTGGGGGCCACCGTTTTGCCGGTCTGGCCGACCTGCATCCCGTGACCGACCCAACCCGCATCGACGACCGCGCGCGAAGCGCCCACCGTCGCGCCCAGCACGTCCGCGAGCTCTTCGAGCATTTTGAAGTTCCCGGCCTCTTTCAAACCACGACCGCCTGAAACGATGATGTTCGCTTCGGTGAGATCGAGCTTCGCGCTGGCGCCTTTGACGACCTCTTGGATCTGCGCCCACAGGGGAGCTTTCACCGCGAGGGTCGTTGCCGAAGGCGACGAGGTTTTCGTCGAAGCATTCACCGGAAGTTGGTTCGCGCGCATCAGCACCATCTGTACGGGCGAATCTTGGAATCCGACTTTGGCGAAGACTTTACCCGCCATGTAGGGCTTTTTCGCGGTGACGGTCGTACCCGACCATTCCAGACCGACGCAGTCGCTGGCGACGCCGGCTTTCAAGCGGGCCGCCGCGCGGGGGAAAAGGTCGCGGCCGCTGGCGCTGGCCGAACCGAGGATCACGGTCGCGCCGGATTTTTGTGCGGCTTCGACCAAGACGTCCGTGAAAATTTCAGGATTGTAGTTGTCCGTCGAGGTATCGGTCGCGACGAAGACATTTTCCACGCCCCACGTGCCGAGTTCGCCGGTCAGCGAAGCGGCGTTCGCGCCAAAGGCCACCGCCGAGGTCGTGAGGTTCGCACTTTGCGCCCACGAGAGAAGTTCGGTGGCGCTGCGCTTGAGTTTGCCATTTTGATGTTCGCAATAGATCAGAACTTGTGACATTCGCGGCGCCTTTCTTAGATGACTTTCGCTTCGTTACGAAGCGCTTCGGTCAGGGTTTTCGCTTGGGTGGCGGCATCGCCGCTCAACATCTTGACCGCGGGTTTTTCGGGCGGCATTTCGAAGCTCAGAACGGGAGTCTTCGCTTCGAGCTTCACGCCGAGGGTCGCGCCGTCGATTTCCTTCACGGTTTTCTTCTTCGCTTTCATGATTCCTTGCAGGCTCGCGTAACGGGGCATGTTCAGGCCCTTGTTCGCCGCGATCACGGCCGGGAGTTTCACACGCACGACTTCTTTCGCGCCACCTTCGGTGTCACGTTCGACGGTGACCGCTTCGGGATTCCAGCCGAGTTTCGAAACGACCGAGGTGTGACCGATGCCGAGGTTTTCCGCGAGCATTTGACCGACCGCCGAGGCGTTGTCATCGATCGCGAGCTTTCCCGAAAGGATCAGCTGCGCGGGGCCTTCCGCGGCGATCGCCTTTGCGAGCAGTTCGGCCGTGACCGAGGCATCGATGTTTTCCGGAGCGTCGACGACGAGGCCTTCATCGGCACCCATGGCCAGCGCGGTCCGCACGACTTCGATCGCGCGTTTCTTAGGACCCACGGTGATCGCGAAAATCTGGCTTCCCGCATTTTGATCACGAATTTTGATCGCTTCTTCCACGGCGTATTCGTCGTAGGGGTTCATCACCCATTTGACGCCCGCGGCGTCGAGGCTTTTGCCGTCAGCGGCGATTTTGACTTTGGTTTCCGTGTCGGGAACCTGCTTGATGCAGACGAAAATCTTCATCGTTTAACTCCTGGTCATGACATGCTCTTCGAGGCCCGCACTATCAGCGAATTCGAAAAGTGAATCAAACCGATTTTGCCCTTTGAAAAGGCGTTTAACATTGCGCAGCGAGATTGCATTTTCCGAAGCTTTCCAACGCCTTCTGGACAGAAAGTCGAGCCGGGCGTATGAATGAAAGGGAACTGATAAAACGCCTCCATTTTGACAGGGATTTCTATGGCAAATGCAGCAGCAAATGCAGTGGGAGCGGGTGCGAAAGCCCGGCCCTTCTTTCTCACGAGCATCGGTAAAAAATATTTGATGGGTTTGACCGGTCTGATTTGGGCCGGCTTCGTGTTCGGTCACATGGCCGGCAACATGCTCATGTTCATCTCGGCCGATATGTACAATGCATACGGACACGCGCTGGTGAGTGGGAAAATGATCTACGTGATCGAAACGGTGCTGGTGACGGCGCTTCTGGTTCACGTGGTGGCCGCGGTCAGCCTGACGCTCGAAAATCGGGCGGCTCGTGGCGGTCAGCGCTACGCGGTTCGTAGCAAAACCGCGAAGGGCGCCTCGCTGGCGTCGCGGACGATGGCCATTCAGGGTTCCGTCGTTCTGGCGTTCGTGATCTTGCATCTGGCGACATTCAAGTACGGCACTTACTATGAGACGACGGTCGATGGCGTGGTGATGCGCGATCTGCACCGTTTGCTGGTCGAAACCTTTCAGTCTCCGGGTTACGTGGTGTGGTACCTCGTCGCCTTGGTGATCTTGGGTTTCCATCTTTCGCACGGGATCGGATCGTTGTTCCAATCCCTGGGCGTGAAGAACGAACGCACCGAACCTTTGATCAACAAAGTCAGTCTGCTCTACGGAATCGTGGTCGCGGGCGGATTCTTGGCGCAACCCATTTACATCTTTTTGAGCGCGTAACGGGAGTCAATCATGTCGACAATTCTGAACAGCAACATTCCCGGCGGCGCGGTCCAAGACAAGTGGGACAACTTCAAGTTCGAAGGCAAACTCGTCAACCCCGCGAACAAACGTAAACACACGATCATCGTTGTGGGCACGGGCCTAGCGGGCGCGAGCGCCGCGGCTTCGCTGGGTGAGCTGGGTTACAACGTGAAAAGCTTCTGCGTTCACGAAAGTCCGCGCCGCGCGCACTCGATCGCCGCGCAAGGTGGAATCAACGCCGCGAAGAACTACAAAAACGACGGCGACTCGGTCTACCGTCTGTTTTACGACACCGTGAAGGGCGGGGACTTCCGCGCCCGTGAAGCCAACGTCTATCGTTTGGCGCAAATTTCGACGCAAATCATCGATCACTGCGTGGCGCAGGGCGTGCCCTTCGCGCGCGAGTACGGCGGCTTGCTCGCCAACCGCTCGTTCGGGGGCTCGCAGGTTTCGCGGACGTTCTACGCCCGCGGTCAGACCGGTCAGCAGCTTTTGTTGGGCGCTTATTCGGCGCTGATGCGGCAAGTGGATTTGAAGCAGGTTCAACTTTACTCGCGTCGCGAGATGCTCGACGTGGTGACCGTGAACGGTCAGGCGCGCGGGATCGTCGTGCGCAACCTGAACACCGGGGAAATCGAAGCTCACGAAGCGGACGCCGTCTGTATCGCCAGCGGTGGTTACTCGAACGTCTTCTTCTTGTCGACGAACGCGATGGCGTGCGCGGTGACCGCCGCTTGGAAGGCGCACAAGAAGGGCGCGTTCTTCGCGAACCCGTGCTTCACGCAAATTCACCCGACCTGCATTCCCGTTCATGGCGAAATGCAGTCGAAACTGACCTTGATGTCCGAGTCGCTCCGGAATGACGGCCGCGTTTGGGTTCCGAAACTCAAAGGTGACAAACGTCATCCTTCGCAGATTCCCGACGATGAGCGCGACTATTATTTGGAGCGCGTCTATCCGAGTTTCGGGAACCTGGCTCCCCGTGACGTGGCTTCGCGCCAAGCGAAATACCGCGTGGACGAAGGACACGGCGTCGGTGAAACCGGCATCGCGGTTTATCTGGATTTCCGCGACGCGATCAAACGTTTGGGACAGCCGGCAATCGCCGCTCGTTACGGCAATCTGTTCGATATGTACGCGCAGATCACCGGTGAAAATCCTTACGAACAACCGATGCGTATCTACCCTGCGCCCCACTACACGATGGGCGGACTGTGGGTGGACTACAATCTGATGAGCAACGTTCCGGGCCTCTTCGTCCTGGGCGAAGCGAATTTCTCGGATCACGGTGCGAACCGTCTGGGTGCCTCGGCGCTCATGCAGGGTTTGGCGGACGGTTACTTCGTCATTCCGCACACGATGGGGAACTACATCGCCTCGACGAAACTCGAAAAAGTCTCGACGTCGCATGATGCTTTCAAAGCTTCGGTCGCGGCGGTCAACGCGGAAGTTTCGAAACTGATGGGTATCCGGGGTGGCCGCTCGGTGGATAGTTTCCACAAAGAACTCGGCCATATCATGTGGGAAAACTGCGGAATGGGTCGGAACGCCAAAGGTTTGGCGGAAGCACAAACTAAAATCTCGGCGTTGCGTGATGAATTCTGGCAGAACGTGCGGATTCCTGGCGAACAGAACTACATTAACCCCGAACTCGAAAAAGCGGGACGCGTGGCGGATTTCATGGAACTCGGCGAGCTGATGTGCCGGGATGCCTTGGTTCGTGAAGAGTCTTGCGGTGGTCACTTCCGTGACGAACACCAGATCGACGGCGAGGCGAAACGTGATGACGAAAAATTCTGTCACGTGGGCGCATGGGAATACAAAGGGGCTTCGGCGCAGAAGTCCGTCCGTCATCAAGAAGAATTGAAATTCGAGAACGTCAAACTGGCGACTCGCTCGTATAAGTGATTGAGGGAAATATGGCAGCACACGGAAAAACTCTGAATCTGACCCTGCGAGTGTGGCGGCAAAAATCGGCGAAAGACGATGGTCGTTTTGTCGACTATCCCGCAAAAGGTGTTTCCGCCGACGCTTCGTTTTTGGAAATGCTCGATCAGGTGAACGAAGGTCTGATTGGTAAGGGCGAAGATCCGATCACTTTCGATCACGACTGCCGGGAAGGGATCTGCGGCTCTTGCGGCTTCATGATCAACGGCGACGCGCACGGACCTTTGAAGGGCGTCACCGTCTGCCAATTGCACATGCGCACGTTCAGTGACGGAGAAACTCTCACGCTGGAACCTTGGCGCGCAAAAGCCTTCCCCGTCCAAAAAGATCTCATGGTCGATCGCAGCGCATTCGATCGCATCATCGCGGCGGGCGGCTACATTTCGGTCGATACCGGTAACGCGGTGGACGCGAATTCTTTGCCGGTGCCGAAGCCCAATGCCGACGCGGCCTTTGAATCGGCGGCATGTATCGGATGCGGCGCTTGTGTCGCCAGCTGTAAGAACGCGTCGGCGATGCTTTTCGTCGGAGCGAAAGTCTCGCATTTCTCGTTGCTGCCGCAAGGTCAGGTGGAAAGCCCTGAGCGCGTGGACCGTATGGTGACGCAAATGGATCATGAAGGCTTCGGCAACTGCACGACCACGGGTTCGTGTTCGGCGTCGTGTCCCAAAGAGATCCCTTTGGCGAACATCGCACGGATGAACCGCGAGCTTTTGGTTTCTGCTCTGACTAAACGCGAAGCCTCGTCGGGCGACGGCATCTAATCCGCGCCCATGTCGTCGACTCCACGCGTGTTTATTGTTCACGGCTATTTAGCCAGTCCGTCGAGCCATTGGTTTCCGTGGCTCCGTGACGAATTAAGTGAGCGTGGGGCGAACGTGGATGTCATTCCCCTTCCGCAATCGGAAAGCCCCCAGCTCGAAGCTTGGTTGGATTGTTTGAAAGATCGAGTGGGCGTTCCGGATGAGCGGACTCATTTTGTGGCCCATAGTTTGGGTTGCGTGGCGACGCTGAAGTACCTGCAGGCTTGGCCTTCGGACACGCTGATCGGCAGTCTGATGCTCGTGGCGGGCTTTACGGGGCGACTTCTCAACCTACCGCAATTGGATGGTTTCACGGAAAGCGCTGTCGATTTTGCGAGTTTGCGGCGTATGGCGCCGGTCCGTCACGTTCTGCTTTCGGAAAATGATATGGTGGTGCGCCCGCCCCACACGGAAAAGCTGGCGGAAGACCTGCTCGCGAAGTTATGGCGGGTCCCCGATGCGGGGCATTTCTTGGGTTCAGAGGGCGTGACTCGTTTGGACCAGGCGCTCGAAATCCTCGCGCCCCGTCTGCATCAAGGAACGTAGTATTTCACGTTGAAGCTGAACTGAATCGGTTCGTGTTGGCAGTCCGACGAATCGTTGTCACCCGTGGTGATGAAGCCGAAGCGATGCGCATCCGCGGGCAGCTTTTTCGCCGCGAATTTATAGAAAATCTGCTTATCCATATCGAGTTTGATCTGACCGCTCGTTTGCGTTGCCGGCATTTGCACGCTCGCAAGGCCGATTTCCTGTCCGACGATATAGGGATCATAACCCGAAACGTTGGTGGCTTTGCCTTTCAAAGCTTCCCACTCGTAACGACGAAGATCCCCGTCTTTCGGCAGCATATCCGTCAGGTTCTTATAAGAAGAGGCCAGGACGTAGCCATTGAAGGTCATGATGATCTCATCGTCGTAAAGCATGTCTTGCTTGGGGAAGTTGAAGGTGACATCGCAGACGACCGCGTTCGGGGGAACGGGCAGATCGTAGCGTTGTTCTGAACGGGCTTGGACGTAACCGTTGCGCTCGGCGAGGTTGCCGTCCTTATTCCATTTACAGCTCGGCGGCTTCGGGAAATTCACCGTCGCATTGGCGGTGGAAAGAGAGCGGTTCGAACAGTTTTGCTCCGCTTCCGTTTCCGAGATCGGCAGATCGCCGTCAAGATCGGGAGGACCGGGAGGTTTTTTGTCGTCGTTGCCACCACTCGACGTCACGTCCACCGCGTCCGAGGTGAAATTCGCTTTCGAGCAGTTTTGAAATGCGAGTGCCGTCAAGGCCAGACACACCGTGATCACGGACGTAGCCATGCGTTTCATTGGAATCCCCCTGTCACAGTTTAGCGCGTCCGAAAAAAAGTTGGGCGAAATCCCTTCCGTTTTCACAAAAGCGTCTCGTAACGAGCCACATCAATTTGCCCGAAAGCCTTGCTGGGCGTGTCTTTCCGGAAGGACGGGCGTCAGGCATCTTGAGGATTCTCCCGATAAGTCCAGTCGAGGTGTGAATGAAGAAGATGGGCGACTTGATGAAAGAGCTGGGTTTTCGTGAAGAGGGATCGGAAAGCGTGAAGCGCGCCTTCGTCGAAAATCTCCGTCGTGTCCTCGAACAACAAGAGGCGGGAAAACCCGCATCGCCCGCGCGCGAAGCGGTCACGACCTCGGCGAAATGTCCCGTCGTCAAAACCGCGTTCCAGAGCGCGGCGAATCCGCCCGAACAGCTGTCTCTGTTTGAGACGACCGAGACGGTCTTGCGTCCCAAGCGCGTCCGCGCCAGCTAAGGGCTGTCGATGATTTTTTCGACACCCGTTAGAACCTGAACGATCAAAACCCCCATGTTCGCGCCTAAAAGGCACTGGCTTTGCACACTTAGCCGGTGAGGCACGAGACATATGGGCATGAAAACGAAACACCTTATTCTTGGAATCGCGACCAGCATCACGCTGAGCGCGGGTGTTTCGTTCGCCGCGGGTAAAGAAAAAAGCTGCATCAGCGGTGGCTCCGTCCCTGCTAAACTCCGTGTTGGTCAGACCGGATTTCAAGATGAAGATATCACCGTTGTCGAAGGCGTATCGGGACCTGAAGTCCGTATTGGAAAGACGACGATGTTCTTGAGCCCCGGCAGTGCGGAAGAAGAGAAGTCGAGTGGTGGCGAGCCAAGTCGCAACAACAGCTGGTGTTTCATCGACCCCGAGCTGAATCGCCGTAATCAGGGAAAGCCGACCGACGTATCATGTGATCCTTTTGGCTCGAAGAAACAGGACGGAAGTTTCGAAAAACCGCTATCCATTAATGGATCCAACGGCCGCCCGATCGCAGAGATTCATGCGAAAGAAGTCAAAGATAGCAACGGTAAGAAAATGATCCAGCTCATTTTCAAGAAGTTAGGTAGCAGTGATTCGCGCGACAAAGCGACCAACAAGCTGGTGATCACGGGACATGCGAAAAAAGAAGGTCCGAACGTCAAATCGAGTATCCGCTTGGAGTCGCGAGATTTCGACGGCGATCATTTGAACGGCGTTCTCGAGTCCACGATTTTGGGAAGATTGAAAGAGGGCGACACCGGAAATGATCCGCGTGGAAGCGATCAGTTCTCAAGCTGCAAATCGCCGAACCAAGCGAAAGGTCAGTATAAAAAAACTGATAACGAAGCTCCTGAGAGCTGGGTTGATTTACAAGGAAACCATTTGGTGATGCGCGGAAACGAGCGTTACATCCAAGATCAGTACCGCAAAGACCGTGCTCCTCTGCACGCAGAAGACAATACCGGTCGTGGGGGCGGCGTCAGCTAAACTTATGGCGTCTCAATCCGAGACGCCGACATGAATCCCGTCGTTCCCACCGAGAAATCACCATTAAATCCGCGTTCGGGTTACAATAAATTATGTCGAGTCTTCGCCGATTCGTGCGCAACTGCGCACGCTTAACACCGCTTTTGATCGTGGGGTTCTGCTTTCAGAACTTCACGGAGTTGCAGGTGCCGCCGCGTCCGGAGTCCGCGCCCGCGCGACACGGGACCGAGGCGACGTCGGTGAACGCTGCGGCCGAGGACTTCCTGCGCACGCAGTGGATGCCCGAGCTGCGCAGCCTGGAGCAGCGCTACGCTGAAAAACTTCAGTTTCAGTTTTCACCACATCGTCCAGACGTGGGCGAGATCGAAATGAACTTGCTCGGAGACGCGCTGCCCGCGCACCGAAGCGAGGAAACGATGAAAGTGTCGGTGGTGAACGACCGCCTGCGTTTCCGTTTTACGAACATGGATCTCGCGTGCGATTACCAGCCGGCGAAGTCTCTTCTGAGCTTCCGCACGCAGATGAATACGCCCGGCCAATTGCAGTTCGAACACTCCGGACGCGACCAGACCAGCCGCTTGAGCTGGCAGATGTCTTGGTAAAATCCTAAGCCCGAGCCCCTCGAAAGTCCGTTCGCGCGACTCGCGCTAATTTCTCTCATAAACGAAACCCGCTGGACTTCGGTGTGACATTCACGCCTTCCGTCCGGAAATTCGCTTCCTGAGCGCTTTCGGGGATTCCGCGCGAACTCGAGTTGCTATCCTAATCCGCGAAACCCAATCAAGGAGCCACCCTATGTCGATTCATGGACGAATCGCCGTTTCTTTTCTTGTTCCGCTCGTTACGGCGCTGGTCGCCGCACTGCCGGCCGCGGCCCAAAAGAAGCCCGAAGTTAATCCCGCACCGGAATTCATTCCCGGACAGTATCTTGTCCGCCTGCGGACTCCTGGAATCATCGGCTCTTCGGCGATTCAAGCGCTCGAGGAAAAAGCGAAAGGGAAAGTCCTGCGCGTACACGAAAATCAAAACTTCGTGCTGCTGCAGAAGCCGCTCATCCAAAGCGCGGAAGGCGCGCTCATGGACATTCAATCTACGGACGATGTCCTTTTGGTCGAACCCAACTACGTCTATCGCGTGAATAAGACCGCGAACGATCCCGATCTGGGGAAGCTTTGGGGTATTCGTAACTCGGGACAACAAGACTCTTCGCGCCAAGCGGGCGTCGCGGGCATCGATGTCGACGCGGAACGCGCGTGGGATATCACGACAGGCTCGAAAGATGTCGTGGTTGCGGTCATCGATACGGGTGTCGACTATCGTCACCCCGATCTGGCGGCGAACGCTTGGGTGAACGAAGCGGAATTGAACGGGAAACCCGGCGTCGACGATGACGGTAACGGTTTCGTCGATGACGTTTACGGCGCGAGCTTCGCGGATCCCGCGAAACCGACCGGAAATCCGATGGACGATCACGGTCACGGGACTCACTGCGCGGGTACGATCGGCGCGAAGGGCGATGACGGTCGCGGCATCGTCGGCGTCAGCTGGGACGTACGTATCATGGGCGTGAAGTTCCTGGGCGCGGACGGTTCGGGAAGCCTGGAGGGCGCGATCCAAGCGATCGACTACGCCACCCGCATGGGGGCGCGCATCCAGTCCAACTCGTGGGCGGGCGGCGGTTACTCGAAACTTCTGGAAGAAGCGATTCAACGTGCGGATGCGGCGAACGTTCTGTTCATCGCGGCGAGCTCGAACTCGGGCGGCAATAACGACGCGAGCCCGGTTTATCCCGCGACCTACAACGTGCCGAACATCATTTCCGTCGCGGCGATCGATAACCGCGGAACGTTGGCGGATTTCTCGAACTACGGACGCACGACGGTTCACGTCGCGGCTCCTGGTGTGAACATCCACAGTTCGCTTCCCGGCAGCGCTTACGATTCATGGTCGGGAACGTCGATGGCGACCCCGCACGTTTCGGGTGTGGCGGCCTTGCTGGTGGCGCATGATGCCTACGCCACTCACTATCAGTTGCGTCAGCGTATTCTGGACGGCGCGCGTCCCCTGGCGGGCCTGCGCGGCAAAGTTTCTACGGGCGGCGTCGTGAACGCCTACTACTCGCTGACGGGTCAGGCTCCTCCGGAAGATCCGAACGATCCCGCGAAGTGGTTGCAACAGTCGGCGAACTTCTCGACTCCGCATCCTTACGTGAAGAAAGAGCTGATCGAGTGGGAGCTGTCGATTCCCGGCGCGACGCAAATGGCGCTTTATTTCTCGAAGTTCCAGACGGAGCGGACTTACGACACGCTGACGTTGAAGAACCGCGCGGGCCAGACGATCGCCGTTCTTTCGGGATCGATGGATGATTCGTTCTCGCCGATCATCGCGGGCGATTACGTGAAGCTAATCTTCAAGAGCGACGATTCGATCGAAAAATACGGAATCGACATTACCGGAGTCGCGTTCCGCTAATTTGACCGGAAAGTTCACTTTTCTTAATGGGGCGCGCGTAAAGCGACGCCCCTTTTTTATTTCGGCACTTGTTGACGGAGCTCGAGCATCGGCCCAGAGTCGATGTATGGGTCACACGCGCCGGGATTTTTTGAAGACCGCGATCGTGATGGGAGTTGCCTCCCACCTGCCGGCGATCGCCGCGCCATCCCCCGTGCACGAAGTCGTCCTACCGGGAACGAAAGAGTCCGTGTTGCGTGTCGGCCTGGGGACCTTCCGCGTTTTCGATGTCGGCAACGATGCGAACAAAAGGACCGAACTCAAAAAGGTACTCAAAGCTTTCCACGCGGCGGGCGGTCGGCTCATCGATACGTCACCGATGTATGGCTCGGCCGAAAAGGTTTTGGGTGAGCTTAGCACCGAACTCGGTCTGAATGACAAGTTCGTCGTGGCCACGAAAGTATGGACTCACGGCGCGAAAGAGGGACGACAGCAGATCGATGCCTCTTTCAAGCTGATCAAACGCCAGAAGTTGGACCTTTTCCAAATTCACAATCTGATGGACTGGCAAACCCAACTCAAAACTTTGCGCAAACTGCGTGACGAGGGGAAGATCAAGTATATCGGCATCACGCACTACATGCCCTCGGCCTTTGCGGAGCTCGCGCAAGTTTTGAAAACCGAAAAGATGGATTTCCTGCAGATTCCCTACTCGTTGCAAGAGACGTCCGCCGAACGTGAACTACTTGGCGTTGCGGCCGAACATGACGTGAAGGTGATCGCGAATGAACCCTTTGGCCAGGGTGAGCTGTTCCGCCGCATGGGCGACCAGAAGCTGCCCCCGTGGGCGAAAGACTACGAAATCGAAACTTGGGCGCAGCTTTTCCTGAAGTTCATTTTATCCGAACCGCGTGTGCACTTCGCGATTCCCGGTACGGGTCGGCTCCGTCACGTGGAAGACAATCTGCGCGCCGCGCGCGGTCCCTTGCCCGAGGCGAAAGACCGCGCGAAGTTTCGCGCGCTCCTTAAAATCTAGCGCGCGCGGGGCTGCGTTTTCGCCCACAGAATGAAAGCGTATTCCGAGGCGATCTCTTTCAAGCGCTCAAACCGTCCGGAGGCGCCACCGTGTCCCGCTTCCATATTCGTACGGAAGATAACGACGTTCGGAGTCGTTTTTTCATCGCGCAACCGTGCCGCCCATTTCGCCGGCTCCCAGTACTGCACTTGTGAATCGTGATAACCCGTTTCGATGTAAATGTGGGGATAAGCCGCGGGGCGAACGTTGTCGTAGGGCGAATAAGACTTGATGTAGTCGTAGGCCGGCTTTTCATTGGGATTGCCCCACTGCTCATACTCGGCGGTCGTCAAAGGAATCGAAGCGTCCAGCATCGTGTTCACGACGTCCACGAACGGAACTTGCGCAACGATGCCGCGATACAGTTCAGGGCGTAAATTGATGACCGCACCCATCAGTAGACCGCCGGCGCTTCCGCCCATCGCGAAGACCTGATCCGGGTCCGCGAGCCCCGATTGGATCAAATGATCCGTGCAGGAGTTGAAGTCCGAGAAGGTGTTTTTCTTGAACATCATCCGACCTTTTTCGTACCAGGCCCGGCCCAAGTCCGAACCGCCGCGAATGTGCGCGATCGCGTAGGTGAATCCGCGGTCGATCAACGAGAAGATATTCGAACCGAAGCGCGGTTCGACGCTGTAGCCATAAGATCCGTAGCCGTAGATCAGCGTCGGACGAGGTTTTCCTTTTTGAAATCCTTTTTGCCCGACGATGGACATCGGGATGAGCGTGCCGTCTTCGGCTTTGGCCCAAATGCGCGCGCATTCGTATTTCGACGCATCGAAAGTGGGGACTTCGGTTTTTTTCACGACCGTCAGCGCGCCGGTGGTCAATTCGCAGTCGTACCAGGTTTGCGGCTGCACGGGCGACGAATAAGAAAGCCGGAAGACCGCCGTGTCGTATTCGAGATTGGTGGAGGTCGCGGTCACGTAGGTGGGATCGGGGAAGGAGACGACCCGTCCCGCGCCTTTAGGATCCCGACGGTCCAAGATACGTAGACGCGTCAGTCCCGCGAACCGCTCTTCCAAAACCAAATGCGTTTTAAAGACGGTAAAGCCTTCGATGAACACTTCGGGATTGTGGGGAACGACCTCTTGCCAAGTTTCTTTGGGGGCGGGGTATTGGGGCGTCCACATCAAACGGAAATTTTCGGCCTGCCAATTCGACAAGACGTAGTAGCCGTCGCCGCCATCACTGACGGAGTATTCATGTTTGGTTTCACGAGGCAGGAAGACGACGGGCTCGGCGTTCGGCAGCATCGGGTCCAGTCGACGAGCTTCCGCCGAATCAAAACTGAAGGCCGTGAGGAAAAGGCTTTTCGAGTTCAGCGATTTCGAAATGTGTAGACCAAAAATTTCATCCGGTTCGAAGTAGACGAGTTTCTGTTCGCCCGAGACACTGTCGAAGCTGACGCATTTTTCGTAGCGCAGGGTTTCGGGATGTTTCATGACGACCAGAAGCGTGCGGTTGTCCCCCGCCCACTCGAAATTGCCCGCGGAACCTTCCAGCTCGACTTTCGAGATCTCGCCCGTTTTCAGATTTTTAGTGCAAATCGAGAACAAGCGCCGACCCACGCGGTCCAAAGCGAAGGCGATTTTTTCGCAATCCGGCGACAGCTTGATGCCCGAGACGTCGCAGTAACTCATCCCGACGGCGAGCTCGTTCACGTTCAGTAAAATCTCTTCCGGGCCGCCGCCGCGCGGGCGCCGGCAGTAGATCTGATACTCTTTGCCGGTTTCGAAGCGCGTGTAGTACTCGAATTCGGCGTAAGGACTGGGCGGAAGGCTGTCGTCCTCTTTCACGCGGCCCTTCATTTCACCGAAGAGCTGGGCCTGGAGTTCCTTGGTTTCCCCCAAAACGGATTCGAAATAGTCATTTTCACTTTTGAGGTGCTTCAAGACCGCTTCGCTGTCGCGTTCACGCATCCAGAAGTAAGGGTCCAGGCGAACTTCGCCCAGATGCTCGTGACGGTGTTCTTTGCGGTCCGGTTTGGGAATCTGGATGTTCATGGGCACTCCAATCTTGGCCGAGAGGGGAAAATTCCTCTATAATGGGGACAGGTCATCAACTCAAGGAGATCGCCCATGAAGCGGATTTTCGGCGCCCTGGGTCTTAGCGCCCTCTTCACCCTCGGACTTGCGTTATCTATTTCGACACCGGTCGACGCTTATCAAATTTCGGTCAAACAGAAACCGGGCAAATTGCGGTTCGGCGTGGTGGAAGAGGACAGCCTTTACGCGAAGGCGGGAATTCAGCGCAACGACATCATTCGCGAGATCAACGGCAAAGTCGTCGACGACACGACCCCGATCTCGGATGTGGAAAACGTTGTGCGTAAAGGCGGCAAGATGACGATTGAGCGCAACGGCAAGCTGATCAAAAAGAATTTGAAACCGATGAAGCTGGAAGATGAGCTTATCGAGCTTCCGCCGCCGGCGTCTGAATAGTCGTTTCGATTTCTCGGTTCACGATGTCGGGTAAATCCAGCTGCGTGCAATGGGAGCCCTTGTCGACGACGACGTAGCGGCTGCCGGCGATGCTTCGGTGCATGGATTCCTGGAACGAGAGCGGCGTCACGAAGTCCTTCGCGCCCGCCAAAACGAGTGTCGGCTTGTCGATCCGGCGAGCCAGATCTTCCCCGTCGAACTTCATCATGTCTTCGAAAAGCGGAATGAACATGTCGAGCGACATCTCGGCGGTTCCTTTAGCGTAAATTTCGATGTCCTTCCACTCGGTGTAACGCAGATTGAATCCACCCAGCGCGCCGGTCACGATGAACGAAAGCGGGTTCTGCGTTGAAAACTTCCAAAGCGGCGTCCAAATTTCGGGAATATTTTTGTGCGCGAAGCGACCGATTTTAAACAGTCGTTCCACGAGATCGACGCCGAACATGCCCTGGATTGGATTCTTCGCGAAGCCGTTGATGAATGTGTAGGAAAGCGCGCGTTCGGGCGCCAAATCCGAAAATTCAATGAGCACCGGAACCCCGAAGCTGTGTCCGGCGAAATGCGCTTTCTCGATTCCCAAGTGGTCCATCAGAGCCAGGATGTCTTTCGCCATCGACTTCACGGTCATTTGTTTCAGGTCGGCGGGTATCGCGCTTAAGTTGTGACCGCGCAGGTCGAAGGAAACAACCTGGTAATTGTGCGAAAAGTGTTCGAGCTGGTGATGCCAATGATTCATCAGGCAGGCGATACCGTAAACCCAGATCGTGGGTTCACCTTTGCCGCGGATTTCGTAATAGATCTCGGTGCCGTCATAGCTCGGAAAGTATCCGGTCGATTTGGGGACGATGTTGCCGGGAAGATTCATTTCACAAAACTCACTTGGATCAAGGTGGTGCCTATCCGGATCGTATCACCCTCTTGTAGCTCGTGGCGAATGTCGGATTGTCCATTCACGTGAACCATGCGCGGGAAGTCGGTCGTGAACACGGCGCCCGTGGATGACGGCGCGATGGTGAAAGCGATCGCGGGACAAACGGATTCCTTCAATTCGATATCCAGATTGTCCGAGCCGAAGTCGCGCGGGCCGAAGCCGAGTGTCAGGTATTCATCGGCCTGTTGACCCTCGATGAAATCCAATCGCAGCGCCTGTTTGAAAGCTTTGACGGGTGTTTTGACCGCAGGGCGCGCCATCTTCAGCTGCGCGATCCCTTCGCGCAGAACTTCGTCCCATGATTTTTCGATGACGGGTTCGGGAGGAGCGTCCTCCACGCGTTCGTCGCGTTCGACGACCTTGAAAACGGTGCGACCGATTTGAAATTGCACGCCGTGCATGAGTTGCACGCGTTTGACCTTTTGCCCGTTGATCTTGATGAGGTTGGAAGAGCCTTGGTCGATGACCAAAAGTCCGCCCTTCGGATCTTTGACGATCGCGGCGTGGAAACTCGAAACTTTCGAGTCTTTCTTCAGCTGAATTTGACCGCGGACCCGCCCGATTTCGGTCCCATCGCGGATCGAGAAGCTCTGCCCCGCGTGCGGTCCTTCGATAATTTCGAGTATAAACCCCATAGATTCATTTTAAGGCCTTGGAGGGGGATGGCCAAGGCCCTGGCAAATCAACTTGTTCTTGATCGAGGTCCATGTTAGTTCCCTGTCCTTGTTCATCATAACCTTGCTGTTGGGAAGACCCCATCGGCAGCCCCGAAAGGTAAGCTAAATGGCTGAAACTATTCTGAAATCGTCCGAAGTTCTGAAGCCCTACGAAGCGGTCATCATCATGCACCCCGAAGCTTCGCTGGACGAGCAAAAAGAACTCCTCCGTAAGAACAAAGGCATCGTCGAGTCGTTCAACGGCAAATTCAACTCGCTGGACACTTGGGGCAAACGCAATCTGGCCAACCTCATCGGTAAAGTGAAAAAGGGAACTTACTTCCACGTCACTTTCGAAGCGCGCCCCGCTGCGATCGCCGAGCTCGAGCGCACCATGCGTATCAACGATAAAGTCCTCCGTTTCATGCACACCAAGTTGGACGCTCGCGTCTCGCTGACCAAGTTCATGGAAGACTTCAAAAAATCGCTGGCAGAAACTGCAACTCGTGAGCGTGAGCGCGAAGCGAAAATCCAGGCGAAACGTGCCGCGATGGCCGCAATGGCTCAGGATCGCCGCGACGCTTAAGGAAAACCCACTTGAGTTCACAGATCTCGAGATTAAAAGAGCCCAAAGCCTGGGCTCTTTTCATTTCTGGCAGTTGTTTAACCCTTCTGACGCCCTTTCTGGGCGCGCCGTTCCTGCGTATTCTGCAGAACGTCTATGGCTCGGTGGCCTATTGGCTGCTGGGGTTGGTCGCCACGGCGACGGTCGCGGCTTCAATGCCGGGGACGATGGCGATCTTGGCCGCGTCGGTTTGGATCTGCGTCGGCGTTTTCGGTGAGTTCGAGAAAAAGGGCTACGGCCGGTTCTGGCCCGGAATGCTGGGCGTGGCCCTCGCGACCCTGCTGTCGTGGGTGGTCCCGGGACTTTTGAAGAATCAGTTCGGCGTCGATGTCGGCCCCGGGGTCGAAGAGAGCCTTCAGGCCTTGGTGAAACAGATCGAAAACAATCCTGAGCAGAAGGCGTGGATGGAAACCATGGGTTTCCAAACCGAAGCTCTGCTGGGTCAGGTGCCTTCGATGCTGGCCCTCGTGTACTTAATGTGTTTGGCCTTCGCTCTGATGTTGGCGCAGCGCATTGCGGCGGTCTTCCGGGTCCCTTACGAGCGGATCGCGGGCACGGGACGTTTGCTGGAATTCCGCATCCCGGACTGGATTTCGATCCTTTTGATCCTCTCGTTTCTGTTCAGCTTTTTGAAGGTCGACGTGCCGGGGCTGAACACGGTGGCTTTGAACCTGCTGCAGTTCTTGATCGGGCTCTACTTTTTTCAAGGCCTGGCCGTCTTGGAGACGACCTTCATCCTCTTGCGGGTCGATCCGATTCTGAAACTGATCGTCTACATTTTCGTTGTAGCCCAGTTGTTCTTTTTGTTAAGTCTCGTGGGCTTAGCGGATTTCTGGCTGGATTTTAGAAAGCGCCTACGCAATTGGGTGCTGAAAAAATCGAAGGAAAACGAGCCGTAACATGAACCAATACCTTACCCGTATGGGCCGTGGCCCCGGGATGGAGAAACAGGATTCAAGAGAATCCCGTAGAACTAGGAGAGAGAAATGAAAGTCATTCTGCAAAAAGACGTTAAAGACATCGGTAAAGTTGGAGATCTCGTTAGCGTCGCACCTGGTTTTGCGCGGAACTTCCTGTTCCCCCGTAAATTGGCAATGGAAGCGACCGAGACCCGCGTTTCGGAATACGAACACTTGAAGCGCGTTTCGGAAGCGAAGAAGAAAAAAGCGGTCGCAGAGCGCCAAGCATTGCTGGCGAAAGTGAACGGAATCGCTTTGAACTTCAAAGTCTCGGCGGGCGAAACTGAAAAGCTCTTCGGTTCGGTCACGACTTCGGACATTTCGCGCGAACTCGAGAACAAAGGTTTCTCGGTCGATCGCCGCGATATCCATCTCGAAGAACAAATCAAAGTCTTGGGTAACCACAAAGCGACCATCCGCTTGGGTGACAACTTGGAGACGACAGTTCAGATCGTGGTTGAAAGAGCGTAACGCTTTTCCAAAGATCGAATTAAAAAAGGGCATCCCGCGCAAGCCGGAGGCCCTTTTTCTTTTTGGAGGGGCGACGTTTAGGCGCTTTCGGATTCGAGAATCATATCCTGCAGAATGTCCGCGAGGACTTCCCGTAGATCGTCGAGCGAAAGGTCATAGGGGTTTTTCCCCCGGGATTCGGCCTGAGCGGCGAACCAAGATTCAATTTGGTCTTCGGGCATACCCGACAGACGGATGACTTGCTTGAGGGGGCTTCCTTCCATGGAATCTCCTGCGTCATGAGTTTCGAGAGGGACCTTTAGACTTTCAATTAGGCCCCTATTTCAAAGACTTAGTTATTGAATCAAGGGGTTAATCGAAAGCATACTGGGGCCCATCGATTCCCGACCGAAGTCGGGGGTGCGGAAGGGCTTTGGCTTATCTATGGAACAAACAGTTCTGATTACCGGCGGCGCCGGCTTCTTGGGATCGCATTTGGCGGAAAGATATCTTCTTTCCGGCCATCGCGTCATTGCCCTGGATAACTTCGCCACCGGACGCCAAGAGAACATCGCCCTTCTACAAAAGGTGGCTGGTGACCGCTTCCTTTTCATCGAGGCCGACGTCTGCAAAGACTGGTCGACTTGGATTCCGCGGATCCCGGCCTCATGGATGACGGGGCTGAAAAGTTGTTTCCATTTCGCGTCTCCGGCCTCGCCGCCGCATTATCAACGCTTGGGAATCGAAACGATGTGGGTGAACACACTCGCGCTCGAGCATTGTCTGCGTTTCGCGGATCAGTTGGGCGCGCACGTGACGTTCGCGTCGACGAGCGAAGTGTACGGCGATCCCGAGGTTTCTCCACAAACCGAAAGTTATCGCGGCTGGGTTAATACCTGGGGACCGCGCGCTTGTTACGATGAAGCCAAACGTTTCGGCGAAGCGCTGATTTACACTTGGAACCAAAAGCGCGGCACCCAACACGGCTGCGTGCGGATTTTCAATACCTACGGTCCGCGTATGAATCCCGTCGACGGTCGCGTGATCATCAACTTCCTGGTGCAAGCATTGAATGATCAGAAGCTGACGATCTACGGAACCGGTCAGCAGACGCGCAGCTTCTGCTACGTCGACGATCTGGTGGATGGGATCGTTCTGTATTCGACTCGCCGTCTTTCGCGTCCCGTGAACATCGGTAGCGAGGGCGAGTTTTCGGTGAAGGAACTGGGCGAGATGGTTCGTCAGATCTTCGCCCACAAAAATTTGGAATTCGAATATCAACCGCTCCCGGCGGACGATCCCAAGCAACGTCGTCCGGATCTGACTCTGGCGCGCGAGTGCCTTGCGCCCTGGGGTGGACCGAAGGTGGATCTGAAGTCGGGTCTTTTGCGCATGGTGGATTGGCTCGATAAAGAGCTGCGTTCCAAGCCGGGCGGCCTGGCGACGGCCCCGAGCCCGAAGGTTCAACACCAATGAGCCGTCCGGAAATCCTCGTCACGGGTGGGGCCGGTTACATCGGAAGCCATACGTGCAAGCTCCTCTCGCAACGGGGTTTCACGCCCGTCATCGTCGACAATCTGGTTTATGGACACGAATGGGCCGTGAAGTGGGGACCGCTTTATCGCGGGGAGCTTTCGGATCGCGAATTTCTGCGCTCCGTTTTTCAAAAACATAAAATTCAGGCGGTTCTTCATTTCGCGGCGTACGCGTACGTCGGTGAAAGCGTGAAAGACCCGTTGAAGTACTACACGAACAACGTCGCGGGTTCGCTGAGCCTGATGAGCGCCGCGGTCGAGGCGGGAATTCCGCGTTTCGTATTCTCCAGCACCTGCGCGACCTACGGAGAGCCGGAGCGTATGCCCATCGCCGAGACGACGCCGCAAAATCCCGTCAATCCGTATGGGGCGTCGAAGCTGATGATCGAGCGGGCCTTGAAAGATCTGAGTGCCGCCGCGCCCCTACAAGTGGTCGCGCTTCGCTACTTCAATGCCTGCGGCGCGGATGTCGATGGCGAAATCGGCGAACACCACGATCCCGAAACGCATTTGATTCCGCTCGCGCTCGAGGCGGCGCACGGCAAACGTGAGTTGACGGTTTTCGGAACGGACTATCCCACGCCGGATGGGACTTGCATTCGTGATTACATCCATGTCACCGATCTGGCCGAGGCCCATGTGATGGCCATGGACTGGATGACTCGCAATACCTCTGCGAAGTTCGAGGTTTTCAACCTCGGCACGGGTCAGGGTGTGTCGGTGCGTGAGTTGATCGACACCGTGGCGCGGATCACGGGCCGACAGGTTCCCGCGAGAATGGGCGCCCGCCGCGCGGGGGATCCGCCGGTCCTCGTCGCCACGGCCGCGAAAGCGAAAGAGCTGATGGGCTGGGAGCCCCGCCATTCGGGGCTCGAGAACATCGTGCGCACCGCGGATAATTGGTATCGCAAACATTTCGGTGCGGAGGTCGAACGATGAAAATCGTTTACCAAGCCTACGGGCGTGAAGACATCGTTCGCCAGGTTCTTTTTTCGGTCGTCAGTTTGAAGTCCCGCGCGGAAAGCACCGAGGGTTGGACGATCGAGATTTACACGGATCAACCTGATCGTTTGCAGAGCTTTTTCGCGGGTTGGCCCGAAGTGAAAATCGTGCCGATCACGACGGCCGACATTCAGGGCTGGCGTGGGGCGATTGATTTCGTTCACCGCGTGAAACTGAAAATTCTCGAGAAGGCGACCGAAAGTCTGCATGAACCTTTGATTTACTTGGACGGAGACACCTACTTCGCGAAGGATCCGACCGCTTTATTCGCGCAGATCTCGCCGACGCGCTCTTTGATGCACATTCGGGAATCCCGTTTGGATGAAGCGCGGGACCCGCTGACGAAAAAGATCGCGAAATTCGTGCGCAAAAATTCCTTCTCGGTTGATGGTGCGTCCACGCAGATTCCCCAAAGTTCCGAGATGTGGAATGCGGGCGTCATCGGAATTCATCCGGCGAACTTCCAGCTTTTGCCTTTGATGGTCGAGTTGACCGACCAAATGTACGGCCGCTACCAAAAGCACGTCATGGAGCAATTGGCGGTCTCGTACCTTCTGCAAACGAAAACGGTCGTCGCCTCCAGCCACCTTGAGGTCATTCATTATTGGCCGAGCAAAGAGGCCTTCGATGCCGCCATCGGTAACTTCCTGGCGTCGCGGACGAACGCGAGTGAGGCGCTGGCGACGATCGGCGATTTCCATTGGCCCGCGCCGATTCAGCCGCAGATCAAACGCAGCTGGCTGAGCCGTCTTTTCGGTCCCTGATTCTAGCGGGTGTCGTGATCCCGACACCTGTCGAGACGTGGACGACAGCTTCGGGCACCGTCTCAAATCGAGATTCGCTTTTCCTCCCTCATTCGAATTCAGCGCGTGCTGAGCGTCGGGAACGTCTCGTAATCTGACGTTTTTTCGGTACGAAATTCGCAATAGCTTAGGGTTGAAAGGTACGGGAAGCGACGTGAAAACCTTGAATTTGACCATGGCCATGATCGTTTTCTTCGGAAGTTGGATGCCCCAACTGGCCGAAGCGCGCACGGCGAAATCACGGAAAATCTCGCGCGACTCTTCAAGTGCGCGCGTTATCCGTGAAGAGATGGTCCCCGTCACCACTTACGTTCAACCGGCGGCCCCGGTCGCGGGTATCGGTGCGAATAGTTATATTCCCGCTCCTCAACCGACGACTCAATATGTTTACCAGGCGCCCGTGCAACCCGAGCAACCGAATATGTTGCTGACGATGGCGCCCGCCTTGATCCAGGCGTTGATGGCCCTGACGAAAAACTTCTCGAGCAGCGGTTCGACGACAGCATCGAGCCCGCTGGCGAACGATCCGACCGCAAACATGACCGAATCGCAGATCAATACGCGGACGTACACGAATAACCAACCCGATGCGCTGGCGGATCTGAACGCGACATCGCACGATGACGATACGCCGGTACAGGTCCCGGGGGCTTCGCCTTCGCGGACAATTTCCGAGCACGGACATTTACACTCGATGAAACGCGACGAAGCGACGGCCATGGGGCAATGCCTTGCACCCGTGAACACCGTTGGCGAAGCGAAGCGGATTCTTGTTCGTAACAACGTGCAAGTCGGCCGTGAAACCAATGATCGTCAGTTAATTTCGGTCGCGATGGGAATCCAGCAACTTCAGCTGTTGAGTGGAAATCGCGCGAACTTCGTTAGCGGCGCGACCTTCCGCTTCTTGAAAAACAGCCGCTACTCTTCGCAACGCCCGAACGGGATCTACATGGGTGCCAATCACCAAGACGGCAACGTCTCGCACGTCATGCACGAGCTGGGACACTACGCGGGCAATCAGGGACTGTATGCGGGCTACAAACAGCTCGGTCGCTGCAATCTGACAAGTTACTCGCATAAAGTTTGGAGCGCCGAAACCGCGCGCAATGAAGAGTTCGCCGAAGCCTTCGCGGCTTTCGTGGCCTCGCCGGGCCGCTTGCGTGATTCTCAAGAGCAGGCTTGCCGCGATGTCTTCGCGTACTTTAGCAAACATTATCCCAACGCTCAGAAATACGCGATTTGCGATCGCAACGCTTTGATCGCGGCCGTCAAGAATGGCGGACAGGTTGAAGTCGCTTCGGCCGATCGCCGCACGGCGAGCGATCAGCGCGCGGTTCAGTAAACGCGCGCCGTTCACCCTTTCCCAAAGTTGAAGACTAAGTTTGTGCGCCCGGAGCGAAGTTTTTCGGTTTCGAACCGCCGAAAGGCGTGACGCCAGCCGGAGGCTGCATCGGCGGCGGGGGCATCGGATGCGAAGGTTCCGGATCCGCGTCGCGGAAGCGACCGAACTGGCCATCAAAGCGCAGCGCCACGGTGCCGGTGGGACCGTTACGCTGTTTGCCGATGATCACTTCGGCGTGACCCTTCTTTTCATCCGATTTGTCGTAATACTCTTCGCGGTAAAGCATCATGATGACGTCCGCATCCTGCTCGATCGAGCCGGATTCACGAAGATCGGACAGCATGGGCTTTTTCTCGGTACGGCTTTCCACGCCCCGGTTCAGCTGGGCGAGGGCGATGACGGGAACGCGGAGTTCCTTCGCGATGGCCTTCAAGGTTCCGGAGATCTCGGCGACCTCACGTTCGCGGCTATCGACTTTTTCTTTCAGTTTCATGATCTGAAGGTAATCGATCATGATGCAATCCAGACCGTGCTGCGCTTTCAGACGACGGCAGCGCGAACGCACCTCGAAGGGGCTGATGCCGGACGTATCGTCGATGAACAACGGCGCTTCGGATAAGCGGCCAGCCGCATCGATCAGTTTGGGCCAAGCCGAGTCGCTGATTTGACCGGTTTTGAGTTCACCCATATTCACGCGCGCCTCGGAAGCCAGAAGACGCATCATGACCGCTTCCTTACTCATCTCGAGCGAGAAGTAGGCGACGGTCTTCTTCAAACGAAGCGCGATATGTTGAGCGATGTTCAGCGAGAACGCGGTCTTTCCCATGGAAGGACGGGCCGCGAGGATCAAAAGCTCGCCCGGGTTGAAGCCCGAGGTCATTTTATCCAGGCCAGTGAAGCCCGAACCGAGGCCGGTGACGGCCGCTTTTTTCTTAAAGCGCTCTTCAATTTCTTTGATGCTCTGTTTGACCAGTTCCATCGGGCTGACGAGCCCTTCGGTTTGGCGAGCCTCACCAAGGCGGTAGAATTTCCCTTCGGCTTCATCCAAGAAGCCGGCGACGCTTTCGAAGTCTTCCGAGTAGCCCTGGTCGATGACTTCGCCCGAGATGTGAATCGCGCGACGGACGAGGGCTTTTTCCCGCACGATTTTGGCGTGCGTGACGACGTTCGCGGTGGAAACGGTGCGGTTCACGAGCTCGACGAGGTATTCCGTTCCGCCGATCGCTTGGAGCTGATTCTCGCCGGTGAGGTAGTTGGTGACCGTGATGAGGTCGACCGGCTGATTCTTAGCGATCAGGGTTTTGAAGGTCGTGAACAGGATGCCGTGAGCGGGCTTATAGAAATCTTCAGCCGAGATTTGGTCCCCCAAAGAGTCCCAAACCATCGAATCGAGCATGAGCGCGCCCAAAATGGACTGCTCAGCCTCAATATTCTGTGGCGGTAAACGGCCTGCCATCTTCCCCTCCAAGCTGGCAAAAAATTGATCTTTATCTGACAATTCAAGGTGCAGAGAGGCAAGGTAAAAGCACAGCGGCTAGACCCTGAAATGCGCCACGGTCGCGGGACTCCCGGCGATGTTCGTGGAAAACTCTCTGGATAATGTGGGGATAATTTCGGAAGGCGGATTCAGATGAGAATCCGCCTCGGAAAAGGCCTCTTACGAGAGGTGCGGGCCTTTTTTAACGCGGATCTTGTAGGTGTCGATTTTCTTTTTCAGGGTGTTGCGGTTGATACCCAACATCTGAGCGGTTTTCACTTGGTTGCCATTGTAAGCGCGCAAAGCGATCTCGATGAGGGGACGCTCCACTTGCTCCATGACCACGCCGTACAGACCGTTCAGTTCAACTTGAGCTTCGCGCTGTTGTTGGAACAGGACTTCCAATTTGCTTTTCACCAGCTTCTCAAGGCTGACTGCCGACAAGTTTGCGACAAACAGTTGGTCCGAGCTGTTCAGGTTGGGAGTCATGGTACTGCCAAGTTCGACGGGCTGCAGGTTCATATTCACACTTTCCGTTCTGCGGGGTTCGAGAGAAGGGCTCTCGGGGGTTACTATTTTCTGCGGGAGTCGGGTCTTCCTTGGACGATCCGTGGTGAACGAATTCGCTCCAAAAAAGATGTGATCAAACTCCGCGCGTTTCGGGACTCCAAATATATTTATGAAGCTGCAATTGCAAGCGTGCAGGTGATCTTTCGTGCAAAATCTTTTCGGCCAACCAGCGGGGTTTCATTTCTTCATATGATGGACTGTATAAAACCGTGAACTTTCCAAACAAATCATGTTGACGGCAGAAATCTTCGGCCCAAACGAAATCCTCGTCCGTGCAGACGACGAACTTGAACTCCGTTTTTTCATTCAAATGATTGAGATTTTCGCTCACAAACGAATTGGCGGCGCCACTGGAGGGCGTCTTCACGTCCAAAATGGTATGAACCCGGGGATCTACGCCCGCAATGGATTTGCCACCACTTGTTTCAAGCGAAACGCTGTAGCCGCGATCACACAGTTCGGTCATCAGGGTTAGAGATTCTTTCTGGAGTAAAGGCTCTCCTCCCGTCACGCAGACGTGGCGTGCGGGGTGACGCGCGACCTCTTCCAGGATTCGCGCCCGGTCCATGAATTCGCCCTCATGGTAGGAATACTTGGTGTCGCAGTAGGTGCAGCGCAAATGGCATCCCGTGGTCCGGATAAAGACCGTGGGGAATCCCACGAACGTGGACTCGCCCTGGATGCTAAAGAAAATTTCGTTGATTTTGATCACTGCGGGTACGGCTCCGTAAACCTAGACTTTCCAGGGGTCCTGTCATGCGCCTGCGGGGCTGTCAAGGGCGCCCCGGGCGGAAGCCCGGGTCTTTGGAACTGGCCTCCCCAGCCCTTCGGTAACCCCGTAAATTTTGAAGGGTGAACCGCCTAATAACGAAAATGAAATTCGACCTGTTGGCGCTGATTTATTTCGGCGGCGGCATCTTCCTTTCCTTTGCTTTGGCGACCTTCAACCCCAAGGACCCTTCGCTCAATTCGCTGAATTGGAGTCGTGAAGTTCACAATGCCTGCGGGGTCGTGGGTAGCTTCCTGGCCGATCTCTTCCTGCAGGGGGTGGGCCTCGCCGCGTTTCTGATCCCTTTGGCGCTCTTTGCCCTTGCTTGGCGCGATATCGTGCGTGTGGGGGGCAAGCTCAATCCCCTCAAGATCGTTTTCGCGGTCTGTTTGGTGCTGACGGGCGCGGCCCTGTTGAATCATTACTGGCCCGATCACCGCTTTTTTCAGAATGAAATCCGCGCGGGCGGTCTGGCGGGCCTGGGGATCAACCATCTTTTCGTGAAAATCTTCAATCCCGTGGGCGCCCAGATCATGATGTGGCTGGGGTTCTCGCTTTTTGCGGTCTGCTGCTTCGAAATGTCGGTCATGGACCTTTTGGCCCATCCCGGAGCCGCGTTGAAAAAATTGAAGGGACTGCTGGTGCTGTTTTGGGGTGCCCTCGGTAACGCTTTCAAGGGTGACCCCGAGGCCGAGATGAAGGTCAACCGCCTGAAGCTGCAAACCGCGAGCGCCGGGGCCAGCCAAGAAGTGAAAGGCTCAGCCCTGTTCCGAATTTTCGATCGTGATCCCGCGCCGAGCGAAACCAAAAAAATGCCGTTGATCAAAGAGGCCAAACCTCAACCGGTTACGGCTTCCACCAAGTTGAGTCTGATTCCGCAAGTGGTGAACGAGCCCGAAGAGACCGAGGTCGACGACGACGCGGAACGCGCGCCCGTCCCGGTTCGCGTGGAGACGCGCGCGCCGGAAAAGCGCAAGGTCGTGGAAAAGGTGAAAGTCATGCGCCGGATCGAGAACTGGGAGCTTCCCAAGGTCTCGCTGGTGGAGGACCCCCCGCTTTCGCGCATCCGTATCGAAGAGAAAGAAATTCGCCGTAAAGCGGATCTGCTGAAAGAGAAGATGTCGCATTTCTCGGTGCGCGGGGACGTTGTCGCGGCGAAACCGGGGCCCGTCGTGACCATGTTCGAGTTCAAACCCGATGCGGACGTGAAGCTTTCGAAAATTACGGAGCTTTCGGATGACCTCGCGCTCGCTCTGTCCAGTGAGTCACTGCGGATCATCGCGCCGATTCCGGGCCGTGACGTCGTCGGTATTGAAACGGCGAACGCCCAACGCGAAACCGTCTACATGAAAGACATGTTGGTGGACGAGGATTTCTGGCGCGAGGACATCAAGCTGCCAGTCGCATTAGGCAAGCAGGCGAACGGTGACCCGAAGATCGTCGATCTGCGCCGTATGCCCCACTTGATGGTTGCGGGGACGACGGGATCGGGAAAATCGGTCTTTACCGTTTCGACGATCACGGGACTGCTCTTCCGCCATTCGCCCAAAACTCTGCGGTTGATCCTGATCGATCCGAAACAGGTTGATCTGGCCGCGTTCGAGAAGGTTCCGCATCTTCTGATGCCGGTCCTGAACGATTCCCGTGAAGCGGTCCTCGCGCTCAAATGGGCCGTCCGCGAGATGGAGAAGCGTTATAAGTCGATGTCGAAGTTCGGTGCGCGCGGCCTTGAGGATTACAACAAAGTCGTCGCGGATCTTTCGAAGTCGCAGATCGAAGAACATGCGCAAGCGAACGTCGAGCTGGAAAATACGCCCGGTAAAAAGGGCGAAGCTTATTACTATACGCCCCAACCGTTCCTGGTCATCGTGGTGGAGGAGTTCGCCGACTTGATGATGGCCGACAAGGGCGCGGTCGAAACTTCGGTCGTCCGTCTGGCGCAGAAGGCGCGGGCGTGCGGAATCCATTTGATGATCTGTATGCAGAGCCCGCGCAAAGAGGTCGTCACGGGCCTTATCCGCACGAACTTCTCGTCACGGATCGCGTTCAAGGTTTCGGGCGCGATGGAATCGCGAATCATCCTGGACGGCACCGGCGCCGAGCGTTTGCTGCAGCAAGGTGACATGCTCTTCATGGGGCTCGGAAATTCGAGCCTGGTTCGCCACCACGGTCCGTTCCTGAAAGATGGGGACATCGCGGCGGTCACCAAACATTGGAACGATCAGGCGGAACCGGAATTCGATCCCCTCATCATGCGCGCGCTCGAAGGGACGCCCGAAGGCGGCGACTACGACGGCGGGGGCGAGGGTGGAAATGAAGAGTACGATGAAAAGTACGACGAGATCCTGGCTTGGGCCGCGACGCAAAAAGAAATCAGCGCCTCGCTCATTCAACGTCGGTTTCAATTGGGTTATCCCCGCGCCGCTCGTTTGATCGAAACCTTTGAGCGGGAAAATGTCGTCGGACCGGCGAACGGCAGCAAGCCGCGTCAGGTCCTGATCGGCGCTATTGGCTCGATGAGCTCTTAATTCTCTCCGTTTATTCCCTCCGGTTTTGGGGTTGACCCCGACCTTTGTTGTGGTTGGATGTTCACCATCAACCTATTCCACAGGAGGGAATATGATCCGTAATTTGACACTGGCAATGATGCTGACCCTGGGCCTGAGCGCGAACGCAAGCGTTCTGACCGATATCGGAACTCAAGTCGCGAAACAAACCGTTCTGAGCCAAGTCGAAGCGACCGGCCTGAACTTCAAAAAAGGCGACTCGGCGAACTACAGCCTGAACATGTCGATCATCCAAGGTTCGATGGTCATGTCGGTTTATGACATCGTCGCGGATGGCGTTTGGATTCACCAAGACGTCGACATGAGCTTCGCGGGCAAACAAAAAATGGAAATCCTCATCGACCCGAACACCGGCGAAACTAAAAAGCTGATCGTGAACGGTAAAGAAGAGAAAATCCCCGAGCAAGGTGACATCGAAGTGATTGAAACCAAGGAAGAGTCGATCCGCGTTCCCGCGGGCACTTTCACTTGCCTGTACATCAAAGCGAAAACCAAAGACGGCGAAGCGCAACAATGGGTCAACCTGAAAGACATCCCGGTCTTCGGAATGGTCAAGTCGATCATGCAATCGCAGTTCGGACCCGTGACTATCGAACTGACTTCGTTTAAAAAGCAATAATGCCGACGAACGAAACTCTCAGTTTCAGAAGGAGTTCCCTCGCGGGAGCTCCTTTTTATTTGGTGCTCTTATTGTCCCTCTCTTGTTTTGCGAGGGCGGCCAACACTGAAACCTACCGCGACATCATCGAAAAGGCCCAGACGCTGAGTTTGCAGAAAGAGCGGGGGCACGCCCTGCAACTTCTGACGAGTTCACTCACGCGGGAGTCAAAGAAGGGCCCGGCTCCGAAAGAGTTGGTGACCGCACTTGAAGAGGTAGCGTCGCTCTTTCTAAGTGATAAAGCCCAGCAGCTTTATGAACTGGCGTTGTCTTTACGTGAAAACGAACCGCAGCTCGCTTTGCAGAAATTGGCCGATGCCGCGAAGCTCGAGCCCGATAACCTCCAAATCCAACTCGAACAGTTCCGCGTGTCTTCGATCTTGGGGAACTGTAATGAGGCGGGGGCGGCGATCCTACGTCTTTACGAGAGTTTGTCGACGCTGGAAGTCGTTCGCTTGGCGGCGGCGCAAGCGCAGCTGTGCCGGAACCAGCTCGACGACGCCCAGAAAATCCGGAACGGCTTCGATTTTCGCAAATCCCCCCTGATGCCGGTGTGGACCAGCACGGATGTCGAGATCTTGCTTCGGCAGAAGAAGGGCGACAAAGCGCTGGAGTCCCTCGCGCAGGCGCAGAAGGTCGACCCCGATTTTCCCGAAACCTACTACTGGCAGTGGCGGGCCGAGCAGGATTTGAAAAAAGTTTCGGAAAAGCCGGGCCCCAAGTACGTGGCCCTTTGCAAGAGCCTCTCCCCCCGCTCTTACCGGCGTTACCTGGCCGAACCCTTTTTGTGCCGACGGGTGCAGGAGGTTGAAAGTTCGCTGAAGAAGAACAATACTCCTTCGGCATGAACCTTCGTTTGTTTTTTGGTGCCATCGGCCTTTCGTTCTTCACGCTGTCTTGCGGGGTGAAGGGGAAACCCTTGCCGCCTTTAACCGCGCCGCCCATCGGCCGCGGACAGCCGACAATGGCGCAACCGCCGGAAGAGGCGACGCCCACACCGACTCCCGAGCCGCGTTCGGGCGGGAGTACCGGACGATGAGTTTGGCGACGCGCACATGGACGCACATGAATGGCGCGGGGAATAGTTTCTTCGTGATCGATGCGCGTGAAAATCCCCTGCAAGAAAGTTCCCAAGACCGCGCGGCCTTCGCGAAGAAGTTGTGCTCGCGGACACCCGGTCTGGCGGCGGACGGACTTTTCATTCTGGAGAAGGCCGCCGGCCTGGATTTTAAATGGGACTTCTACAACTCGGATGGCAGTCATGCCGAAATGTGCGGAAACGCCTCGCGCTGCGCGACCCGCTTTTTTTTGGATCGCGTGCGCGAGCAAAACGAAGTGCGATTTGAAACGGCGGCGGGAGTGATCGTGGGGCAAAAAGTGGCCCACGATGTTTATCGAGTCCGCATGCCCGAGATCCCGTCGGCCGGGGCGCCGCGTGCGTTGACCGTCGAAGGACGGGTCGGTGATTTCTACTTCGTGAATACGGGAGTGCCGCATCTGGTGATCCCGGAAGCTCCGTCGAAAGAACGGGCGCTGCAACTTCGCCAGGCCCCCGAGCTAGGCGCCGCGGGGTCGAATGTAACTTTCGTTGAAAGGCTAAGCGAGACGAAATTCAACGCCGTGACCTTTGAGCGTGGCGTTGACGATTACACGCTGGCTTGCGGAACGGGGGCGACCGCGGCGGCGGCCTTTGCGCGGATGCAGGCGCCGCATGCGACGGTTTTCGAGATCCAAATGCCCGGTGGGCTTTTGAAGGTCGAGTGGGTCGGCGACCGGCAAGCGTATTTGTCCGGACCCGCGGTCATCGATTTTGACGTGAAACTGGGAGAGTGAATATGGGAGCGCAACTGGGACATCAATTCCGCGGCATCATCACGGCTTTGGCCACGCCCTTTCTGCACGGACAAGTCGATTACGAATCGCTGGGCCGTTTGGTGGAGTGGCAAACGAGCCAAGGCGTGGACGGTTTCGTCGTGCACGGCACGACGGGTGAAAGCCCCACGGTCGAAGGCGAAGAGCGTTTCAAGATCTATAACTTCATTCGTTCGCGGGTGGGTCGGGATTTCCCGTTGATCGTGGGTACGGGTACGAATTCGACGGCGCACACGATCCAACTTTCGAAAGAGGCCGAGAGCTGGGGAGCGGACGGCATCCTCGTCGTGGTCCCCTATTACAACAAGCCGCCGCAAGCGGGGCTGCTGGAGCACTTCAAATCGGTCGCGTCGAGCGTGTCGATCCCGACGGTGCTTTACAATGTTCCCGGACGTACGATCACCTCTTTGAGCGTCGAGACGATTCAAAAACTCAGTCTGCACCCACGCATCGTCGGTATCAAAGAGGCTTCGGGTGATTTGAAAATGGCGCAAGAGATTCGCAAAGCTTGCGGCGAAAAGTTCACCTTGCTTTCGGGTGATGACGGCACGGCGGACGACTTCCAACGCCAAGGGGGGCAAGGTGTGATCTCGGTCACCTCGCATGTCATCCCGAAGGCGATGAAGAATCTGGAAACCAATAAATACCAAGAGGTCGTGGATCTGATGTTCGTGGAAGCGAATCCGATCCCGCTGAAGATGGCCTTGTATTGGATGAAAATCATCGCCTCGCCGGAAATGCGTTTGCCGCTGGTGCCGCTTTCCGAGCCCGCACAAGAAAAACTGAAAGCCGCAATGGCGAAAGCGGGGCTTCTGTGAGTTCGTTGCGGTTGGGTTTGGTCGGCGCCGCCGGCCGTATGGGTCAAGAGATCGTCGAGATCACCCAGGAAACGCCGAAACAGTGGAAGCTTGAGTTCGCGAATTCTAAAATCGAAATCGCGGGCTTCAAAACCAGCCGTGATGACGTGAATGCCTTAGCGAAAAGTGCCGCGGACGTCGTGATCGATTTTTCGTCGCCCGAGGCTTTGCGAGCGTTGTTGAAAGCGCTGACGAAGTCGCCGAAACCGCTTGTGAGTGGAACGACGGGCATCACTGACGCCGATATGAAAGCATTGAAGGCACTGGCGAAGAAGGCCCCCGTTTTCTGGGCGCCGAACACGAGCCTGGGCGTCGCGACCCTGAAGCAAGCTTTGCGGAGTCTGGCGGCGGTGGCGGACTATGACTTTCAAGTTGAAGAGGTCCATCACCGCTTCAAGAAGGATGCGCCTTCGGGTACGGCCAAACTTCTGAAAACGGAAGTCGACAAAGTCACCCGCAAGACTTCGCCCGCAGCGCTCAGCATGCGTGGGGGGGGCGTTCCGGGGCTCCATCGGGTATGGGCTTTCGGCCCCGAAGAATGGCTGTGCTTCGAACACATGGCCCTGCAAAGAAAAGTTTTTGCTCGCGGCGCCGTTCAAGTCGCGCGTTGGATCGTCGATCAGAAACCCGGTTTTTACTCTATGGATGATTATCTTTCGGAGAAGAATTGAGCTCGCCGGATTTACTGCTCATTGGACTGCGTTCGGATTTCCTGGCGGCGCTGGCGCCGTTGCAGACGTGGGTCGCGCAGGCCCGGGCGCGCTTTCCGGATTTGAAGCTTTCGAATGTTTATCGCGTGCAACCCGAGCGAACACAGAATGACTGGTTGTCAGAGCTGTGGGCGGTCGCGGGTGTTCCGGCTGATTTTGATGTGCACGAGCTCGAAGCGGTGCTGTTCTCGTTGGGGCAAGGTGTAAGCGTGGAAATGACGCCCCTTTTATGGGGTGACCGCGTGATGCTTCAGCCGCAGTTGCCGATTCCCCACCCCGATTTGCACCGCAACCTTGTCTTCTTGCAGTGCGCCTGCGAAGTGGACGCGAGCATCCGTCACCCTATCCTTGGACAAAGCCTTGGCGAGCGGCTACATCAGGAGAAAAGACTGACTCCGCTGGAGTTTTTCGCCCAAGGACGCCATCTTTTTGAACCTCGCTTGAAAGCACAGGAGTCGCCATGAAGTTCTTTATCGATACCGCCGACATCAACGAAATCCGCGCCGCCAACCAACGTGGATGGGTGGATGGAGTGACCACGAATCCTTCGCTCATCGCGAAGTCGGGTCGCGATTTTCATGAGGTCATCAAAGAGATCTGCAAAGAGGTTTCGGGTCCCGTTTCGGCCGAGGTTCTCTCGACCGAATCCGAAAAGATGTACGCCGAGGGACGTGAACTGGCGAAGCTGGCCAGCAACGTTGTCGTGAAAATTCCGATGACGGAAGACGGCCTCGTGGCCGTGCGCCGTTTGACCGCAGACGGCATCAAAACGAACGTGACGTTGGTGTTCTCGTCGGTGCAGGCCTTGCTCGTCGCCAAAGCGGGCGCGACCATGGTGTCCCCCTTCGTCGGACGCCTGGACGACATCGGGCAAGACGGCCTGAACCTCATCCAAGACATCGTGCAGATCTACGAAAACTACGATTTCCAGACGGAAGTCTTGGTCGCAAGCGTTCGTCATCCTATTCACCTGTCACAAAGTGCTATGATGGGAGCCGATATCGCGACGATGCCTTTGAAAGTCATGCAGCAGCTTTGTTTGCATCCGCTGACGGAAAAAGGCCTCAAAATGTTCATGGACGATTGGAATAAAGCGCAGAAGAAATGAAAAGAATCGGATGGGTGCTGATTTCACTCTTGCTCTCGGGTTGCGTCACCTCGGGTTATTACCTCGATGACGTGAATCGGAACATGCAGGACATCCGCACCTCGGTTCAGAACCTCTACGGAATCCAATCCGTCAGCGATAATGAGCGGGTGGTGCTTACGCCCCCGCTGAAAGCGGATCCGAACGATCCCACTCCCCCGAAACTTATGAAAAAGCGCGTTTACGCGCGCATCGTGATCGTGAACGACCAACGTCCATACCGAATCTGGGTCCAGGTGTACCAAGAACGGAAAGTGGGCGGCGAGTGGGTCGAGCTCGACATCGACGAACGTCTATCCGAAGAGTTCGCGCGCGAAATCCACCGCGAACTGATCGACAGTCGTGATAAACGGAATGTCATTGACGATTTTCGGGCCTTTTAGACAGACTGAAATCAGCTATGTCGAAGATCTGGTCGCGTTTTCCACGCCGATTTAGAATGTCACGGAACCGCTTCAGAGGGGTTGCCTTCCTGCGCGTGCTGGCCGCGATCTTCGCCTTGGTTTGGCTTATGCCCGATACGCGGCTGGAGCACCCACGGGTTCGCTTCATTTCGAAGCCGTTAAAAATTTCGGTTTCGAAAACCAACCCGCCCCGTTTGGCATTTGAAGAAACTCTGCAGATTCGTCGCGGTCCGCGGCTGGGCGAACCGATTCCCCGGGTGCCCGCAACGTTGGAGCGCGCGGTTTCGTTGAACGAAGTGATCGGGCGCGGACAGATGCGTCCCGCGCGCTTGGCGCTTTACTATCGTCATGTGGAGTTGCGGCCCATGGTGATCGCGCGGGATGAGGTCTTGCGCAGTGTGCGCGCGCAAAACGTGCCGGTGAAAACGACGGCGCCCGCACCGCGCTTGGCCGACGGTCCGGACATTCCCGAGCGTCGCTTCGAGCCGACGACTCCCCGTACGCCGACGCTCGATGAAATGAATTATTCGGGTGATGAAGCTTGGTTCGACAATCTTTCACCCAGACAACAACGCCTGCTGCAAGCGTCGGGCTTACGAAGCGCCGACCTGCGTGAGGCGATCGCGCCCGGTTTGGCGGAAACCTTGGCCGCAAAAGTCGAAGAAGAATTGAAGCGTCTGCAGGCGGGTGGAACGGTCATCACGCCCAGCGGTTCGCCCCAATTGCCGACGGAAGTCACCGTCAAAACCGAAGAAGATAAAAAGACGGAACCGCCCAAACACATCAAAGTGGCTGGCCATCTTTTCCTGGACGCGCTGACCGCCTTTTTGCCCGACCACCGGATTGAAGTCGTTTGGATGCGCGAGGGTATGAACCGTCGCACGGGTCGTTTCAGTATGAACGACTCGCATTTCTCAATCGACGTGGACGAATTGGCCGGTGCGGTTCGTTTAGAGATGTACGACCGCGGGGGGCACGTCGTGGCCGCCGGGGGCGTGCGCTTGTCGCCCGAGCTGAGTTCCCAGTCGCTGACGCAGCTGCAAGTGCGTATGCGTCCTGTCGGTCAGGTCGCTTCGACCTTTACGGATTTCTACAAACAGCCGACGGAGCTTTTCGCGCTGAACCGCAAAGGCAAAGTGTGGTCATTCGGTAAAAACCCAATTCGCACGAAAGCGTCGTTTGATTCCGCATCCACTTTCGAGGCGGATCCCCAAGGACAGCTCTTTATCGACGGCATCGCGGGCGGTTCGTCGTCGTTCGCGATGACGGAAAGCGCCGATTATTATCCGTCCTTGCATATGATCACTTCGGGTCAGCAAGAGGCTCTGCCCTTGATCTCGAAGAAGACCGCCAAGGCGATGCTGGAGATCATCGAGCAGCAACTGGGATTCACGGACGCGCAAAAGAACGGCGCGATCGTCATGGGTCAAGTCACCGCCGACGGCCGGGCGTTGTCGGGCGCCGACGTTTCCTTGGAAGGTTATCCCGAGGCGCGTCCGGTGTACCTGAATGAAGTGTTGATTCCGGACCCGCATTTGAAGACGACGAGCGGCTCGGGTTATTTCGTTTTCGTGCATTTGCCGCAGGGGTTTTACTCTTTGCGCGCGATGCGGGGACCGCAGTTCGTCGGTTACGGAAATGTGGTCAACGAACCGCAGGCGGCTTCCTTCGTGGAGTTGCGTGAGTCCAGCCGTTTCGCGCCCTTTGATATTCGTGTCTTCGACGCTTTTGCGGGGACCGCGCAGTCCGCAGAGCTCGCGCTGCAGTCGCTCAATCAGAACATCCAAATTTCCGGTTACGGGCAGATCCAGCACCCGATCTTGGCGCAGTACACGATGCTCGAGGCGACTCCGGCATCTGACGATCATGTCCCCGCGATTTACCCTTATCTGGGTGACGCGGAATTCGTGCATTTGCCGTTAATCCCGCGCGCATGGTTGGACGAAAAGATCGCCGCCACAAAGATCAATGTGCTTCCGGAAACAGGCGCGATCATCGGCTTCAGCGAGCAAGGTGGCTACGAGATTTCTTTGCCGCACCTTCCGGACAATGCGGAAACACAGGTGATCTATTTCGATGTTCAAGGGCGTCAGGTGCCCGCCTCGGTGGAAAATGGCGGTTTTCTGCTGGTGAACGTGCCGGCCGGGGCGCAGACCGTGGTCCTACAGCACGCGCTGGGCGGAGTCGTGAGCCGCGTCCTGAACGCGGACGCCGAGCGCCTTACGGTTTCGAAGTTCGTTTTCTAAAAAAATCCCCTCGATCTTCGAAGGATTTGAATTCATCCAAGCTGGTTCCGCCGGGACTCAGTAGCAGCATCGCGCCCGATTTTAATGAAGGTAAAATGTGATCCAGTGCCGCCGCGAGGGTGGGGGAAACTTCGCCGGGCAAAGCCGATTTTGCGCGTGCGAGCTCACCGCATTCGCCGAAGAAGTGAAATTGGAACCCACGGCCTTTCAGTGCGTTCAGTTGCTCCCACGGCAGGTTCTTATCTCGCCCGCCTAAAAGAAGGTGCGCACTTTTCCGGTGGGCGACGAGCTCCGCGACGGAGTCCGCGGCCTGCAGAACGGACGCCATCGTCGTCGCTTTGCTGTCGTTCAAAAAAAGGATGCCGTCGCGTTCACCCAAGTTTTCCAGGCGATGCGCCAAGCCGGGGAAGTTCAGCAGTCCCTGATAAAATTCGGGCGGCATGGCGTGCGCCTGTCCCCAGCTCCAGACGAGCGCCAGGTTGTCACGGTTGTGTAAGCCGACCATCTTCATTTTCTGGAAGTTTTCGGCCGCGAGATCGTGCCGGTCGGTCCAGTGATCGCGGGCATCTTGAAAACGGTCGCGGTACTTCGTCAGATCGAGACCCGAGTTATTGAAAAAGCGGGGGCCGGGCGTTTTGGCGGCGAGGCTCAGCTTCGTTTCGTAATATTCCTCAAGCGAGTCGTAGCGCTCGAGGTGATTGGGTGTCAGCGAAGTGAGAATCGTCGATCCCGGCTTGAACGACGCGAAGTTTTCAAGCTGGTAAGAGGAAAGCTCCAGGACGACGTACTCCGCCGGAGGGCGCTGGTCCTTCACGCGCTCAAGTGCGTAGCGCGCGAAAGGGAATCCCAAATTTCCACCGGTGAAGTTCGAAATGCCCGCGGCATCCAAACCCGCTCCCAGTAAGGAGGTGACCGTGCTTTTACCGACGGCGCCGGTGATACCCACGACTTTTTCGCTCGTCAGGCATTGGGCGGCGAGCTCAAGTTCACTGGACAGCCGCACTCCTTGCTTTAAGAGCTGCTGGATCCACGGCGTGCGCAGCGGCACTCCGGGACTCACGACCAGGGTCTCGGGATTGCGCGCGATCACCTCTTCGGGGGTGCGTGCGTCGCAGGGCGATTTTTGATCGTGGGTGATGATGCGCTCCCGAGGGATTCCCCGACCCAGTAAGAGGTCCAAGGCGGACTGCCCGCTCAAACCCAGACCGATGATCGCGATGGGGAGTGGTGGCTGGTTCTGGGGCACGGGACTTGCCTTTCGCTAAAGCGGCATCAAAATAGAGATAAGATGGGGTTAACAGAAGAGTGGTCAAAAGCCAAGTTCACGGCGGTCATCAGCGATTTGCACCTGACCGAAGCGGAGCCCGTGAATCCCCGCTTCCCGCTGTGGAAGAAGTATAAAACCCGTGAGTTTTTCTTCGATCAGGTCTTTGGCGACTTCCTGAATGAAATCGAAAAGCGTGCCGGTGACGAACAAGTCGAATTGATCTTGAACGGCGACATTTTCGATTTCGACAGCGTGATGAAGATGCCCGACCAACCCGCTTTCCGGATTTCGAATCTGGAAAAGAAGCGGGGCCTGTTCGCGCGTCCCGAGCGTTCACAATTCAAAATTCAAGTCATCACGGATCACCACGCGGAATTTTTCTGGCATTTGAGAAGTTTCCTAAGGCGCGGACATCGTGTCGTTTTCATCGTGGGCAATCACGACGTGGAACTGCACTTTCCCGAGGTGCAGTCGCATCTACTGGACGTGCTGGATCCGGACGAGCGCGCGCGCGGCCGTATCCGCTTTTGTGAGTGGTTTTACATTTCAAACGGCGACACGTTGATCGAGCACGGGAATCAGTACGACCCTTACTGCGTTTGCGAAGACCCGGTGCAACCTTTCGCCCGTGGCTATAACTACAAGACGTTGCGGTTACCGTTCGGCAACATGGCTTGCCGATATATTCTGAATGGACTGGGATTCTTCAATCCCCACGTCGAATCGAATTACATCATGACGGTCACCGAGTACGTGAAGTTCTTCCTGAAGTACATGGCCCGCGCGCAACCGCTGCTGATTCTGACGTGGCTGGGCGGTGCGTTCATGACGCTTCTGATGTCGATGAAAGATCGACTGTCGGTCGCGATCCGCGATCCGTTGCGCATCGAGGACCGCATCGAGGAAATCGCCGCCCGGTCGAACGCGACGCCACGTATGGTGCGGGAGCTGAAAGAGTTGGCCGCCGAGCCCGCGACCGGGGACATCTTCGCGATGGCCCGTGAGTTGTGGTTGGACCGCGCTTTGATCGTGTTTTTCGCCTTTTTCCTTATTTTGGAAGCGTTCGTGCTGATCAATACGGTTTTTCACGTCTCGTTTTATTGGATGTTCATTCCCCTGTTCGCGATGCTCCCGTTTTTTCTTTTCTATAGCCAGTCGATCCAAAGTTTGGTTTCAGGCTATAAAGAACCCGATGAGCGCATCTTAAGCACGGCGGGTCAGATCACGAAAACGAACCGGATCGTGTACGGGCACACCCATATCATGCGCCACGAAATGATCGGTTCCGTGGAGCATCTGAACTCGGGCTGCTGGTCACCGGCATTTTTGGACGTGGAGTGTACGCGCCCCATCGGCCAGAAAACCTTCGTGTGGATCGAGCCCGAAGAGGAATATCGACGCGCCCACCTGTACCAATTTGCGGATGGCGCCATCCAAGAGATCAAAGCTTTGCCGCGGTCGGGCGGCTAACCACGCGCCGCGCATCGCGACTTTGGGTTTGCTTGGCCCGCTTTTGCGGTGTCAAATTCAACCCATTGGAGAAGGAGTCTTCCATGGCAGAAGTTTTGGTTGTGACAAGCAAAGTCAAAAAGTACATCAAAGAAAAAGGCGGAATGAACACTTCGGCTGAAACGATCGACGTGCTCAGCAAAGCGATCGAGCAACTGTGCGCAAAAGGCATGGACTCGGCGAAAGCGGACGGCCGTAAGACCGTTATGGCTCGCGATATCGTGATCGATCACCTGTAATTTGGTTTTCAACCGGCCGTCGTCTTCGGGCGTGCGGCCGGATTCAGCCGACGAGAGCTTGCAGCTCGTCCCAGCTGATCATCTTCACCCCGAGGCTCTGCGCTTTATCGACCTTTGAGCCCGGATCGTCGCCCACCACCAAATAAGACAATTTCGAACTGACCGAGCTCAGAAGCTTTCCGCCGTTGGCCTCGATGAATTCGTGCGCCTGATCCCGTTTCACGGGAAGCGTGCCGGTGACGAGGAAGCTGAGGCCCGAGAAGGGGCCTTCCGCTTTTCGCCGTGGGGCTTCGAATTCCAAGCCCGCCTTCAGAAGGCGTTTGAACTCGGCTTGGAACTGTTTGTTTGAAAGCGACTGCTGAATGTTTTCGGCGACTTTGGGTCCGATATCGGGAACTTTCAAAAGCTCTTCTTCGCTCGCCTCTAGGAACTTTTCGGGCGTACCGAAATGGTCGGCGAGCATTTTCGCGGTCTGCTCACCCACCATCCGAATCCCCATGGCGAAGATAAGGCGTCCCAAGGTCGTCTTTCGCGACTTGTCGATCGAGGCAAGGATGTTGTCGGCGGACTTTTCGCCCTGGCGTTCGAGCGAAAGGATGTCGGATTTTTTCAGATGATAAAGGTCCGAATATTTGCGGACGAGTTCCGCGTCGAAGAAGGCTTCAATCAACTTGTCCCCGACTTTGTCCACATTCATCGCGCGGCGGGCGACGAAGTGTTTCAGCGATTCCTTCATCACGGCGGGGCAGAGGGGGTTCACGCAGCGAAGGACGACTTCGTCCTCTTGTTTCGTGACGGGCTCCGCGCAGGCGGGGCAACGATCCGGCATCTGGAAGGCGTGCGACTTCGCGGGACGTTTTTCAAGAATCACGGAAACGATTTCGGGAATGACATCCCCGGCGCGGTGAACGATGACGCTGTCGCCGACGCGGACGTCTTTGCGTTCGAGCTCTTCGCTGTTGTGTAGGGTCGCGTTCGTGATCGTCACGCCGCCGACTTTGACCGGCGCCATGATCGCGACGGGAGTCAGCGCGCCCGTGCGCCCCACTTGAATGACGATGTTTTCGATCAGGGTTTCGGCCTGCTGCGGTTTGTATTTCGCGGCGGTCGCCCAGCGGGGGCTGCGGGCGACGATACCCAGATCGTTTTGCAAGCGCAGGGAGTTCACCTTCACGACGATCCCGTCGATCTCGAAGGGCAAGTCGTACCGAAGCTTTTCGATGTCGTGATAGAAGGCGACGATCTCTTCCGCACCGTTCACGGGCCGGCGTAAATGCATGCCGCCCACTTCGCCGGCGACGGGAAGCCCCCACTCACCGAACTGCGTTTCAAGCTCGTTCTGGGTTTTGAATTCACGATCCTCGATGACGCCCGCCGAGTAAGCGAAGAAGCGGAGCGGTCGACTGGCGACGATACTCGAATCGAGTTGGCGCAAAGTTCCCGCGGCGGCGTTGCGGGGATTGGCGAAAACCGAAAGACCTAAATCGTCTTGGGTCTCGTTCAATTTCACGAAATCCTTCTTGAACATCAGCACCTCGCCGCGGATTTCGGCGAGCGAGGGTGGGTTGGCATCGTTCAACGTCAGGGGGATGGCGCGAATAGTTTTCACATTCTGCGTGACATCTTCGCCGACGGAACCGTCGCCTCGCGTGAGGGCACGGGTGAGTTCACCCTTTTCGTAAATCAGTTCCAAAGCGAGACCGTCGAATTTCAATTCGCACAAATACTCGACGGGTCCCTCGGTATTGAGAACTTTGCGCACGCGCGTGTCGAAGTCGACGAGGTCCTCGGGTGAGTAGCTGTTGGTTAACGACAACATCGGTAACCGGTGGGGAGCCTTGACGAATTGCTCGAGTGGCGGGGCGCCGACCCTTTGGGTGGGGGATCCGCGACGATCCAGCTCCGGATGGGCCTCTTCCATTTCGCGCAGCTCTTTGAAGAGCTTGTCGTATTCGAAATCCCCGACCAGCGGCTGGTCCAAAACGAAGTAGGCATGGTCGTATTTGGTCAGCAGATCTTTCAGTTCGCGGTGCCGGGATTCTACGGATGATTTCGCGGATTTGGAGGCCATCCTTGGGTTCTGACAAAGTTGCGTTCAGGGGTCAAATGTGATGAATTACGAAGGTTATTCACCGCGCCGAAAGGAAGCCCATGGCTGAGTCCTCCATCGATCGCGCGGCCGTCGAAAAGGCCGCGAAACTCGCCCGCTTGGAAATTGAACCGACCGAAATCGAACAGCTCACGAAACAGCTGCAAAATGTTTTGGCGAACTTCGAAAAGGTCGCCCAAGTTCAAACCGACGGCGTCGAGCCCTTGGTGACGCCTTCGGATTTCGAGGCCCAGGTTCGTGCCGACGAAGTGAAAGTCGAGCTGAAGGCAGAGGACATCACCGCCAATGCTCCCGCGAAGCAAGGCAATCTGTTCGCGGTTCCCCCGGTCGTTTGATATTTTGAAATGAGGATGAAATGGATCTGTTAACGGCGGGCCTCGGCGAAATCGCGGGCGCGGTGAAAACCAAAAAAATCTCCGCGAAAGAAGTCTCGCAATTCTTCTTGGATCGGGCCCAGCGCCTGGACACGAAGCTGAACTCCTTCATCGGTTTGAATCCCGATCTGCTGCAACAAGCAGAGGCGGTGGATCAGCGTATCGCGAAGGGTGAAGACGTCGGACCGTTGGCGGGCGTCCCCTATGGAATCAAAGACATGTTTTGCACGAAGGGGCTGCGTACGACGGCGGGCTCGAAGATTCTTGAAAATTTCGTGCCCCCCTATGACGCCACGGTCGTCGCAAAAATCAAAGCGGCGGGCGGCTTGGTTCTGGGTAAACTCAATCAAGACGAATTTGCCATGGGCTCGTCGAACGAGACCTCGTTTTTCGGCAGCGTGAAAAACCCTTGGAACACCGATTACGTTCCTGGCGGTTCTTCGGGCGGTTCGGCCGCGGCGCAGGCGGCGCGTTTGTGCGCGGCAAGTTTGGGCACCGATACGGGTGGATCCATTCGTCAGCCCGCGAGTTTTTGCGGCATTGTGGGCGTGAAGCCCACCTATGGCCGCATCAGCCGGTACGGGATCATCGCCTATGCGTCTTCGCTGGATCAGGCCGGACCCATGGTGAACTCGGTTGCGGATGCGGCACTCAGTTTGGAAGTGCTGTGCGGTAAAGACGCGCGCGACATGACGACCGCGGACCACGAGGTGCCGGCGTTCTCGAAAAATATCAACCGTTCGTTGAAGGGTCTGAAAATCGGTTTGCAGAAAGAAGCGGTGCAAGCCGGCGGCCTGCATCCCGATGTGCAAAAGTCGGTGGATCAAGCCGTTGCCTTTCTGAAATCCGAAGGCGCCGAGATCGTCGAAGTCTCGATTCCGCTGACGGAAATGGCCGTGCCGGTGTACTATCTGGTCGCGACTTCCGAGGCGTCTTCGAACCTGGCCCGTTATGACGGCGTGAAGTACGGTTACCGCGCGGACTTTCCGAACCTCAGCGCCATCGACTTGGAAGAGTTCTATTCGAAAACGCGCGGTCAAGGTTTCGGCAAGGAAGTGAAACGCCGGATCGTCCTTGGGACCTTTTGCCTTTCGGCGGGATACTACGACGCCTACTACAACAAAGCCTGCCAAGTGCGCCGTTTGCTACGCGACCAATACTTGGCGGCGTTCAAAAATTGCGACGTCATCTTGTCGCCGGTTTCGACTTCGCCCGCTTTCAAATTGGGCGACCGGATTTCCAATCCGCTGACGATGTATTTGAACGACATCTTCACCGTTTCCACGAACCTGGCCGGGCTTCCCGGCATGAGCGTGCCCTTCGGGTTTTCGGGCGAAGGCTTGCCGATCGGCATTCAGCTGACGGCGGCGCATTTCGAAGAGCAGAAGATGTTGAACGTCGGCGCGGCCTTGGAAAGTGCGGCGCCCGACAAGAAGAAGGTGCCTCATGTCTATTAGGGGATTCGAACCGGTCATCGGGCTGGAAATTCATGCGCAGCTGAAGACGAAGTCGAAAATTTTCTCGACCGACCCGACCACCTTCGAGGCCGGAGACAACGAAAACACCAGCCCCGTCAGCGTGGGGATGCCCGGGACGTTGCCGGTGACGAACGCGGCCGCGATCGAGTGCTCGATCAAAGCGGGTCTGGCGTTGAACTGCGAAATCCGTAAACGGTCGGTGTTCGCGCGGAAAAACTATTTCTATCCCGATCTTCCGAAGGGCTACCAGATCTCGCAGTATGATCAGCCGATCTGCGAGCGCGGACAAGTGACGTTCAAAGTCGATGGCACCGTCAAGACGGTCAAAATCGAGCGCGCGCACATGGAAGAAGACGCGGGGAAGTCCACCCACTTGGGGGATATGACGCTCGTGAACTACAATCGCTCGGGCGTTCCTTTGCTCGAAATCGTTTCGGGTCCGGATATGCGTAGCCCGGCCGAAGCGGCGGAGTACGCGCGCACCGTGCGCCAGATTCTGCGCTATCTCAATGTTTGTGACGGCAATCTTGAGGAAGGTTCACTTCGTTGCGACTGCAACGTCAGCGTCCGTCCCGTCGGCCAAGAGAAATTGGGAACGAAGGTTGAAATCAAAAATATCAACTCGTTCCGTTTCGTCGAGAAGGCGATCGAATACGAAATCGAACGCCAGATCGATGCGGTCGAGCGCGGTGAAAAAATCATCCAAGAGACCCGCCTTTGGGATCCGGATAAGAACCGCACTTTCTCGATGCGCACCAAAGAGGACGCCCAGGACTATCGCTATTTCCCCGATCCCGATTTGCTGCCGGTCGTGGTGTCTTCGGCGATGATTGAAAAGTGCCGTGGCGAGCTGCCCGAGCTTCCGTTCGCGCGCATCGAGCGCTTTACGACGGCGCTCGGCCTACCGCCACAGGACGCGGAAGTGCTGACAACCGAGCGAGAGGTTGCAGACTACTTCGAGATCGTCGCCCGGGTTTGCGGAAATGCGAAAGCCGCGTCGAATTGGATCATGACGGAGCTGCTGCGTGAGTTGAATCAAGCGAACAAAACGATTTCGGATTCGCCGATCAAAGCGGAGGCGCTGGGCCAAATGATCGCGCTTGTCGAAAAGGGAACGATTTCGGGCAAGATCGGCAAAACCGTCTTTGCCGAGATGTGGGCCAGCGGAAAAGATCCGGAAACGGTCGTCAAAGAGAAAGGCCTGGTGCAGGTCAGTGACACCGGCGCGCTCACGAAAATCATCGACGAGGTCATCGCGGCGAATCCCGCGCAGGTCGCGGATTATCGCGGCGGCAAGGTGAAACTTTTCGGTTACTTTGTCGGCGCCGTGATGAAGGCGTCCAAAGGGCAAGCCAATCCGGATGTCGTGAATCAAATCCTGACCGAGAAGCTGAAAGGTTAGTTGCCTATGCGCATCGCCGCTTTGGATTTAGGATCGAATACTTTTTTGTGTTTGATTGCGGAAGGTGAACTTGTGGACGGAAGTCCGCGACTCAGCCGAATCCTGAGTGATGAAGTGCGTATGGTGCGACTGGGGCAAGATGTCGATCGTAACCGGCGCTTCCATCCCGACGCCCTCGCGCGGGCGGAAACCGCGCTCGCGGAGTTTCAAGAAACGATTCAGAAATTTCAACCGGACCGAATTTTGGCGATGGCGACTTCAGCCGCGCGCGATGTCGAAAACGCCGACGCGCTTTTCGATCTGGGGCGAAAGTACGGCATTCCGATCGAAGTCATCCCCGGCTCCCAAGAAGCGCAGATCACCTACGCGGGCGCGACGAGCGGCGGCGCCAGCGACACCCCGACCCTCGTCATCGACATCGGCGGGGGTTCCACGGAGTTCATTCGTGGTGTCGGCACCGAGATGGGCTGGGGACACAGCCTGGACCTGGGTTGCGTTCGTTTGAAAGAACGTTTGGGTTATCGCGAAACGCTGACGGTCGATCTTGAGCGCGAAGCGCGCGCCAGAATCCAGGAAGAGCTACGCTCACTTCCGGCGAAAGTCGGATTGAGCGACGAAGCGACGGACATGAGCGTCCAAAATATCCTCGCGGTCGCCGGGACCCCGACGGAACTCGCGCGCATGGAACTTGGGGCTTTCGATCCGGCGAAAATCGACGGCTTCACTTTCACGCGTGAAAGAATAGAAGAGTGGGTTCGTCGACTGGCTCCTCTGACCCCCACGCAAATTCACGAGCAGTTCCAAGTTTCCCCGGGCCGGGCCGATGTCTTGGTGTTGGGGCTTCTCATTTTAAGTGAAGCGATGACCTTTTTCGCGCGACCGAGCTTGCAAGTCTCGACTCGCGGAGTACGCTTTGGCGTGGCATTCGTCGCGCTGACACGGGGGTAAGATGCGTTTTTGGATTGGCCTGATTTCGATTGTCCTGACCTCGACCTTCGCCCACGCGGAAATCAAATTCCCGAAAGAAAAAATCAAACTGGGTGGCAAGACCATCACGGTCGAGGTCGCACGTTCCAACGAGCAGCTCGCGCATGGCCTGATGTACCGCACGCAGATGGGTGAAAATGACGGCATGATTTTCATTTTTCCCGACGTCGATACGCGGTCGTTTTGGATGAAGAACACCTTCATTCCTTTGAGTATCGGTTTCTTCGACGAAGACAAAATCCTGGTGGATATTCAGGACATGGAGGCCGTGAAATCTGAAATGGTCACGACTCCACCGTCTTATGTGAGCGCGAAGCCTGCGAAGTATGCGCTCGAGATGAATCGGGGTTGGTTCCTCAAAAATTCCATCAAAGTTGGCGCGAAGTTCGAGGGTCTGAGCGACACCAAAACTCCCCGGAAACGCCCGTAAATCGCGGGGACTTCCGTCTAGCTTTCGCACCGGACTGGACCTTTTGATCCTGGCATAGGTCTTTGCATCATGAATTTTTTATGTCTATGATGGACCAAAGAGACAGAAGGTCTCGTTAAAACTTCAAGGAAGAGTTTTATGAATAAACGCCTTGCGTTGCTACTGAGTGTTGTCGTCGCCTTTCATATGGGCGCTTGTACCTCGAATGATTCGAGGGACGACGAAGCCGCGGCCGAAGAATCCATGAGTGGAGAGGAATCGCTCGAAGACGTCGAGGGATTGGACGGTGATGCGGTCGCCGAAGATTCCACGTCGGGTGAGGAGTCCTTCGAGGAAGCTCCCGCGGACGGCGGTGACGCGATGGCGGATGCTGGCGCAAGCGGTGGCGACGAAGGCTTCTCGGAAGACGCCCTGAGTGACGATGGCGGCGCGGTCGCGGAAACTCCCCCCGGCGACGGTGGCTTCTCGGAAAGCGATATGGGTTCGGATACGGCCTTCGCGGATAGCGGTTCTACGGACACCGCAACCGTGACCGAGACTCCCCCGATGTCGGAAACTCCCCCCGTTTCGGAACCTCCTCCGGCGATGGACACATCCTCTTCGTATGATTCGGGCTCGAGCAGTGCGAGTACCGGTGGTGGTGGCGGCGGACGCAGCTATCCCGTCATTCCCGTGAAGAAGGTCGAAGGAGCCCCATTCGAACGCGATGGTGTGCTTTTGAACGCGGTCTACTTCGCCCGTCCCGGCGACACCTTCTCGAAAGTCGCGAAGATGATTTATCAGGACGGAAAGAAAACGAAAGAGCTGAAGAATGTGAATCCGGACACCATGCCGCGCGTGGGTGATCCCATTTACTACAATTCCCCGAATCGTCCCACCGACAACTCGGTCATGAAGGTTTACTACGAAGACGCGGGCATCCAGCCGAAAGTCTATCTGGCGAACGAAGGCGATGATCTGAAGAAAGTCTCGAAGAGCTTGTTGGGCTTCGATGGCGCGTGGAAAGAAGTTTGGGCTTCGAACTCGGTCGAGTCGAAGTCGAAGGTCCCCGCCGGCACCGAATTGAAATACTACTCGGATTCGGACAGCGAACTGGCTCCTCCCACGATGGCGCAAAATACGCCGCCGGTTCCGGAAACTCCGATGCCTCCCGCTCCCGACATGGATTCGGGTATGCCGCCGGCGCCGGATATGGGAATGCCCGGTGCGGACATGGGGATGCCTCCGGCTCCTGATATGGGAATGCCTCCGGATCAGATGGCCGATGTACCGCCGCCGCCGGACAATATGTTGCCGCCGCCGGATGCGGGTCCCGACGCGGGAATGGCGGGCATGAACGAGATGCCTCCGCCCGACATGATGCCTCCGCCGCCGCCGCCGCCCCCTCCTCCGCCTCCGGAGAACAACATGGCGCAAAACCGGCCCGACCTTTCGGCGGACAGCTCGGATAACGACATGATGCTGGCTCTCGGTGCCGCAGGTGGAATCGCGGTGATTCTGGCGGTCGTGATGGTCATGCGCCGCAAACGCCAACAGCGTGAGATGGCGGCCGCGTTCGGCGATACTCAAGTCGGAACGTAAATTCCAAAGTCAGACATTTGAACGACGCGCGCCCGGAAACTCGGCGCGCGTTTTCTTTTTTTGGGAAAAAGAAAAAGGCCCTCCGTAGAGAGCCTTTCGATGAACGTGGTTTTTGGAAGCGTCGCTTAGGCGACTTTTTTGAAGATCTGATCCAGGATGCCGCGTGTGCCGGAGCGCTTCGATTCGACGAAGTAGATCAGATCGTCGACGATCTGCACGTCACGGTTGTTCTGCGGCATGAACTTCACGCCCGAACCCACCGAGTTCGACCAAATCACGACCGCTTGAACTTGGCGTTCGCGACCGCTGACCTGGAAAGTCAGATTGAGTTTCTCACCGGCGCGCAGGGCGCTTTCGCGGTGGGAAAGGAATGCACCAGAGAGACTGATGTTTTTCAGGCTACCGCCGCTGGCTTCACGAGCGTAGCTCTTGCGAAATTCGACGACGATATTGAGCGGCGTACGGGGAGCCGGGGACTTTTCTGCTTGCACAACTTCCTCCTCTTTCACGTTCTTGCCCTAAAGATCGGCAGGATTTCTTGAAAACTGAAAGCCAAAGAAATGTCGAAGTTCGCTTTCACGAAAAACTCTTAAGTTTGTAATTAATTGAGTTAATCCAAATGGTTATGCAATCTTCGGAGGCCTCAAATTCGAACGTTGGGTGTTCAGACAATCGACGTTTTCGGCCACATTTGGGGTCGGAATTAGGCCATCTATTGACAACCTATGCGCAGCGTCTACAATGAATCTCGACCAAGGTTCAGAGCCGAGTTATTCAAAGCCGGTAAGGCGCAATCCCTAACAAATGAATACTGTAAGAAGAGCTCTCGGCGCTTTTCGATAACCAGAATCCCTTATTCAATCATTCCAAATCTAATTTTATATTTTCATTTTCTAGTTTGCCCCTCTTATCAAGGAGACCCAGTTGTCTGAGGACAAAGCCGCGACCGGCGAAACCACTAAAAAGAAAACCCGTAAAGTCGCCACGGCGGACAAAGCAGAGCGCGCTGAAAAAGGCGGCGGCGAGCCCCGCGAGATAGCGGAAGCTCCGGCGCCGCAGCCCCGTGAAGAGGCGCCCCGCGCGGAAGCTTCGGCTCCGCAGGAGTCAGGTCGAGGTGGTGGCGAAGCCCCCTCGGCCGCTCCGGACGCGCCCGCAGAAGGTGGCGGCGGTGGGAATCCGAACCAAGGTGGCGGCCGTCAAGAGCGGCAAGAGCGCCAGGGTGGCGGAGACCGCGGACAAGGCGGCGGAGACCGCAACCGTCATCAGGGCGGCGGCGGTGGCGACCGCGGGAATCGCGGCAACAACAACCGCTTCTTCGACAAACGCAATAATCAAGGTGGGGGCAAAGGCAACCACGGCGGCGGTGGCGGACGCAATGACGGCCGCAACAACTACCGCAACAATCAAGATCGTCACAACCGCTTCCGCGACGACGACCAGCCCGATTCGGGCCTCCCGCCGATTCAAACCGCCGAAGTTGACGTCGACCTTTCCCAGATCAATCTGACGGACGAGGAAAAGAGCTGGCTCTCGTCGAAGGATCTGAAGTCGAAGAACATCGGTCAGCTGAACGAACTCGCGATCAAACTCAAAATCGAGAACGCCGCGGGACTTCGTCGTCAGGATCTGGTCTTCGAAATTCTGAAACGCGCGGCTCGCCTGGGCGACATTTACGGTTCGGGTTGCTTGGAGATCCTGCCGGACGGCTACGGCTTCCTGCGTTCGCCCGATTACAACTACCTTCCGGGTCCCGATGACATCTACGTTTCCCCTTCGCAAATCCGCCGTTTCGGCCTGCGGACGGGTGACACCATCACGGGCACGGTTCGTCCTCCGAAAGAGGGCGAGCGTTACTTCGCGCTCTTGAAAGTGGACTCGCTCAACTTCGAAGCGGGCGAAGGCACCAAAGATAAAATCCTGTTCGATAACTTGACCCCCTTGTACCCGAACGAGCGTTTGAAGCTCGAGCACAGCCCTGCGGACTTCACGACTCGCGTCGTGGATCTGATGGCGCCTTTGGGTAAAGGTCAGCGCGCATTGATCGTGGCGCCTCCGCGCACCGGTAAGACCGTCCTGATGCAAAACATCGCGAATGCGATCTCGATCAACCACCCCGAGGTGAAACTGATCGTTCTGCTGATTGATGAGCGTCCCGAGGAAGTCACCGACATGCTTCGTTCCGTGAAGGGCGAAGTCATTTCGTCGACCTTCGATGAACCGCCCACGCGTCACGTTCAAGTCGCGGAAATGGTTCTGGAAAAAGCGAAACGTCTGGTCGAACATAAACACGACGTCGTGATCCTGCTCGATTCGATCACGCGTCTGGCGCGCGCGTACAATACGGTCGTCCCGCCGTCGGGAAAAATCCTGTCGGGGGGGGTGGACTCGAACGCGCTCCATAAACCGAAGCGTTTCTTCGGCGCGGCCCGTAACATCGAAGAGGGTGGCTCGCTCACGGTCATCGCGACCGCGCTGATCGACACCGGTTCGCGGATGGACGAGGTCATCTTCGAGGAATTCAAAGGAACCGGTAACGCCGAGATTCACTTGGATCGTAAGCTCATGGAAAAGCGGATCTTCCCCTGCATGGACATCAACAAGTCCGGCACGCGGAAAGAGGATCTGCTGATCGAGAAAAACGACCTGAATCGCCTGTGGATTCTGCGTAAAGTTCTGGCACCCATGAACGTCGTCGACGCCATGGAGTTCCTGACCGACAAGATTAGTGGTACCAAATCGAACACCGCGTTCTTAAGCGCGATGGGCGGCTAATTCAGCGTTCGAGCAGCTGATAAGTTACTGATTTCACGAGGGGATAAAGTCCTTGATAGGCCCTAACCCTTGTGATAACTCCTGCGGACTTAGCGACCTATTTTAGGCATTGATAGAGGATTTCGAGATGAAAAAAGATTTGCACCCGAAAGTTTATGACGTCGTTTTCAAAGACGTTTCGAGCGATTTCTCCTTTTTGGGTCAGAGCACTCAAAAATCCGCTGAGACCACGGAGTGGGAAGGTAAGACCTACCCCTTGATCAAAGTGGAAATCTCGAGCGCATCGCACCCCTTCTACACGGGTAAACAACGTGTGATGGATACTGAAGGCCGCATCGACCGCTTCAAGAAGAAATACGGCCGCAAGTAGCGTCCCCACTGAATTTAGATCTCTTCGCCCGAGTGCAACCTCGGGCGTTTTTATTTGTCCGCCCCTGTTTTCCGGCGGCCCTCATCGCCGCCGTCTCATCGGTGATCTATGTTTTCCAAACTTGATGAAGTTGAATCCCGCTATGAGCAGGTGAATCTGCAGCTGCAGAATCCCGCCGTGGCTGGCGATCAGGCCAAATACCGTTCGCTCATGAAGGACTTCGCCGAAACCGGTAAAGTCGTCACCGTCTATCGTCAGTACAAGAAGCTCGTGAAGGAGCTTGCGGACAACCAAGAGCTCGTGAACGAGAACGACGAAGAAATCCGTGCGATGGCGAAAGAAGAGATCCGCGAGATCGAGCGTCGGCTTCCCGAAATTGAAGAAGAGCTGAAGATCCTGCTGTTGCCGAAGGATCCGAACGACGACAAAAACATCATCATGGAGATTCGCGCCGGCGCGGGTGGTGATGAGGCCAGTTTGTTTGCGGAAGAACTCTTCCGCGCCTATACGCACTACGCGGGAAAATTCGGCTGGCGCGTTCAGCTGATGTCGACGAGCGATGGGAACGTCGGCGGCTTCAAGGAGGTCATTGCGAGCATCAGCGGTGATCAGGTTTACTCTCGTTTGAAATTCGAATCGGGCGTTCATCGCGTCCAACGTGTTCCGAAAACGGAAACCCAAGGACGTGTTCATACGTCGACGATTACCGTTGCGATCATTCCCGAGCAGGAAGTTTCGGAAGTGAAACTGAATATGAACGAGATCCGTATCGACGTGACCCGCTCGCAAGGAGCCGGTGGGCAATCGGTCAATACGACGGACTCGGCCGTCCGGGCGACGCACTTGCCGACGGGGATCATCGTTTTCTGTCAGCAGGGAAAATCGCAGACCTCGAATAAAGAGATCGCCCTTCAGATTTTGTATTCGAAACTTGTCGCTTTGGACGAAGAGAAACGGATGAAAGAGGCGTCGGATGCGCGTCTGGCGCAAATCGGAACGGGTGATCGTTCCGAACGTATCCGGACCTACAACTTCCCCCAAAGCCGCATTACGGATCACCGGATTGGTTTTACAACCCATGCGATCCATGATGTGATGTCGGGCAGTGTGGACGTCGTGATTGATCCCTTGATCGCGCACTTCCGCGCGGAAGCCCTCAAACAACAGACGCAGCAATAGCTCTCGCGAGGCCGCCGATGAAGATCCAGGAAGTCCTGACGAAGACGACCCAATTCTTCAAAGAGAAGAAGATCGAAACCGCACGTCTTGATGCGGAACTTCTGATCTCGAAGGCCCTCGGTATTCGTCGTATCGACCTGTACATGAAATTCGAACAGCCCTTGAAAGACACCGAGGTCACGCAGTGCCGTGAGTTCGTGCGTCGCCGCGCGGCCGGTGAGCCCGTCGCCTACATCTTGAATGAGAAGGGTTTCTTCGGTCTGGATTTCTTCGTGGATAAACGGGTGCTCATCCCGCGTCCGGAATCCGAGATGCTGGTTGAAACGGCGCTGGATTATCTGCAGGCGCTGCGTCCGAAGGCGCGCAAACTCAATAAATCGGCGACCAATCAAGACGTTGCCGTCGCGCAGGCCCTGCTGACTCAGGGAACGGATGTCGAGGCCGGAGCGACGACGGTCTTACCACCCGTGACGAGTGAGCCTTCTTCCGCCGAAGAGTTCCACATTATGGATCTGGGATGCGGTTCGGGTTGTCTGGCGCTCGCCACGATCGTGCAGCGCCCGGATGCGCGCGCGACTTTGGTTGATCGTAGCGAGCTCGCCCTGGATGTAGCGAAATTGAACGCCGAGAAACTCGGAGTCGCCGAGCGCTGCGAATGGCGCCAGGGGCGGGTGCAAGAGCTCTCGTTCGATGGCGACGTGGATGTGATTCTGGCGAATCCTCCCTACATCCGGAAGGGCGATCCGCTTTTGGAAAAAAATGTGGAAGTCTTCGAGCCCTCGCTCGCGTTGTTCGGCGGGGAATCGGGCATGGACGAAATCGAGCAGTGGCTACCGCGGGCTTACGCCTGGTTGAAACCCGGCGGGCTTCTGGCGATGGAGATCGGTGCCGATCAGGGCGCCGCCACTCTGGCGGAATTTCAGAAAAATAATTTCATCGACTGTGAACTCAAAAAAGATCTGGCCGGACTTGATCGCGTAGTGACCGGCCGCAAAGGATAAACTTATGGATAAAATGATCGTCAAGGGCGGAGCGGTTTTGAATGGCGAAGTCGCCACGGGCGGCGCGAAGAACTCGGCCCTGAAACTCCTGTTCGCGGCCCTGCTCGCGGAAGGTGAACACATCTTCCATAACGTTCCCGATCTTCATGACATCATCGCGACAGGACAGCTTCTGCAGTCTCTCGGATGCGAGATGACCCGTGACGGAAACACGATTCGTTTGAAGGTGACGAAGCCGAAATCGATGGAAGCGCACTACGACCTGGTTCGTAAAATGCGCGCCTCGATCCTGTGCTTGGGTCCGCTCCTCACCAAATACGGCGAGGCCGTGGTTTCGCTTCCGGGTGGTTGCGCGATCGGTTCGCGCCCCATTGATCTGCACTTGGAAGGCATGAAGGCCTTGGGTGCGGAAATCGAGCTGAAGGACGGTTACGTTCACGCCCGCGCCAAGCGCCTGAAGGGCGCGCATTTCCTGTTCGAAATTTCAACCGTCGGCGGTACCGAGAACGTGATGATGGCGGCCGCTTTGGCCGAGGGTCGTACGGTTCTAGAGAACGCGGCGAAAGAGCCCGAAATCGTCGATCTGGCGATGTACCTGAACGCCATGGGCGCGAAGATCAAGGGCTACGGTACGAGCGTCATCGAAATCGAAGGCGTCGAAAAGCTGAAGCCCGCGGAATACAGCGTGATGCCCGACCGGATCGAAGCGGGAACGCTCATCATCGCGGGCGCCATCACGGGCGGCGAAGTCACCGTGAAGAAAATGGTGCCTGAACACGTCGATTCGCTTCTGTTCAAACTGCGCGAAGCGGGATTTAAACTTTCGATCGGTCCGGATTCGGTGACCGTGCATCCGCAAAAGGGCTGGAAGGCCGTCGACATCACGACGCAGCCTTACCCGTTCTTCCCCACGGATTTGCAGGCGCAGTTCATGGCGCTGATGACCGTCGCGGAAGGCACGAGCGTGATCTCGGAATCCGTTTTCGAGAACCGCTTCATGCACGTTCAAGAGCTCACGCGTTTGGGTGCGGACATTTCGCCAAAGACCCGTGTGGCGGTCGTGCGCGGTAAGCCGGGTGGCCTCAGCGGTGCGCCGGTGATGGCAACGGATCTGCGCGCGAGCGCGTCGCTGGTTCTCGCGGGCCTAGTGGCGAAGGGTGAGACCACCGTGAACCGCATCTACCATTTGGATCGCGGCTACGAAAAGCTCGAGGCGAAGCTAGCGTCCCTGGGCGGGCAAGTCCTCCGGCAGGGCGGTAGCGTCTGATGCCGGTGACGGCCCCGGCCCAACCGTCGAACCGCTTGCCGCGGTGGATGTGGATTGTTCTGGGGGTCATGTTTCTGACCGCCGTCGGCCTCGCGATGGCGATGCCCTACCTGCAGAAGCTCTCCACTGAATCCGGTGATCGTCACCTCTTCGCGCAGGCGAACCGGGTGCGGGTCTTCGCCAACGCCCACAAAGCCAAGCACGGCGAGTTCCCCAAGACTCCCGAATCCTTCAAAGCGGTGACGCTGCCCGAAGGCGACCTCGAGAACGTCATCCTGATTACCGAGAGATCCGAAATCCCCGAGGTCTTCCACAAAGACCTTTTCGAAAGCTGGCTGCCTCGGTTTGAAAAGGAAGAGTTCCAAATCCTCTTCGTATCTAGATCCCTCTCCGGTGAGAGGACGAGCCTCTGGCTGGTGAAGTCCGGCGCGACGAAACCGCTTAAACTCCTTGAGCGTTAGGAAGATGAAGCCGCGCATGTCTAGAAGGCGGATTGTTCTGCGAGAGCCCCAAAAATAAAAAGCCGGTCAGGGATCCTGCCGGCTTTTTTCTTTTCGGAAACGTCGTTCCCAGAAAAGAAAAAGCCTCATCCTGGAGGGGGGGTGGACGAGGCTTTTAAGGACTTATTCAAATTTTAGAATTGCGCGGGTTCAGGAGGGGACTTGAACCCGCGCTGCAAAACACTACTGAAGGATACTCACGTTATAAACAATCACCACAGGGGCGACCGGCATACGCTCTTCGATGGCTTGGAGGGGGTTAGCCATCTGAAATTCGTAAACCGGACCGACCTTGTGTTTGATTTCAAATCCAATCACTTCAACCACCTGACCATTGAAGTTGGTCAAATCTTGGTTGGAGCGGAGTTCGTAAGTCGCGTCTTCGGTCATCAAGTAAGTCTGACCATCGACGGACACGATCATCTCACCCACGAAACTTTGCAGCTGGTTGGCTGCCGAAGCCTGCGGGGGTTGCGGGAAGATGCGCATTTCAGTGGCGCGAGCCGATGCCGAAAGACCGATGATCAAGAGGACGTAAAGACCAATCAGAGTATTGCGGACTTTGCGTTGCTTGAGGCCGTTCTTCAGGATGTTCATCATGCTGCTTTTCATTGTGTGCGTCTCCCTGACTCCTTTCGATACAGCAAGGGGAGTGCCAACTAGTTTGACAGTCGAGAAGCCTTTATATTCGAGATGAGATCCGCTTGCCGGATCCAAAATCGATCTAGACGTGGTTCCAAGCTGGACTTTGGTTCCATTGTTGAACCGAGAGGGAATTGGACTCGGGGGAACCCAAAACACGAGTTAAAATCAAGGTCTATGGCTCGAAACCCGTCGGACAATTCGACGCACTGGCTCGTGATGTTGCCGGCCGGCAAGATCATTGGTCCCTACACATCCGATGCGGTGTTGAAGCTCATTCGCGAAGGCGCGGCGAATGAGGACTGTCGTATTAAAAAGATGGGCACGGGAACCTGGCATCCCCTCAGTAAAGAGGCGCAGTTTTTCGACGCGATCTTAGAGGCGATGAACAATCCCGCGAAGGGCGCCGGGAATCCAAATCATCAAGCCGAAAACTTTTTCTCGGAAACGATCATTCAGAAAGCGCCGCAGTCCGCGGAAGCGACCCGCATCAGCGGCTCGATGGTTGCGAATCAACAGGACGAGATGACGGTGCCCGGGGTTTCCAGCGATGAACAGGGTGCGCCGGATATTATCAACGCGCCTCAGGTGCGTGCGTCCACGAAAGCCGCGGATAAAAAAACCGACGGTAACGTCCTTGAGCTGTCGAATCTGGGACAAGTCGCGCGCGAGGAAATTCGTAAGAACTCGAAAGGTCCCATCGCGCTCGTGGTGGGGGCGGTCGTTCTGGCGTTGGCGGCGTTCTTCATCGACACCGGTCCCGGTCCGCAAGAGCTGCAATTGATTTTGCCGAATCTCAATCGACCCCCGGTCGCGCAGTTCGACGAACGCATGGTGGATGCGGCCTTCAACAAAGCACGCACTTATTTCTGGGCCGACACGGTCGAGGGCTACTTGTTGTCGCAGGCGCAGCTGGTGACCTTGATCGAAGCGGTGCCGCAGTACATGCCCGCGCGCGGACTGCTTTGCCAGGTTTACCGCGAGCTCTGGCCCTACGTGAAACAGGCGAACGCCGAACTCGAAATCGTGAAGAAGCTTTATAAGTCGACCCGCGCCCTTGATCCCACGGGCCCCGCCGGCGCTTACTGTGAGGTCACGCAGCTCTTGATTCAGGGACGGACCAACGAAGCGGTCGGCGTCGTCGGATACTTCTTGGAAGTTTGGGACCGCGACAACATCGAGTATCTGCGCGAAATGGAAAGCAAGGGGCGCTTGGCGCACCGGTTCTCGGAAGATCCGATCATGATGTCGTTCCGTGCCGAGCTGTTGGCCACCGTTCGAGAGGACGGGGGGACGCGCATCGATCTGTCGACCGCGGCGGCCTACACGCAGAACATCCAACAGCGCGTACCCTACTGGGTGAAGATGTACTACCTGCAAGCCCGCTTTCTGATGCAGGCGGGACGGCCGCAAGATGCCGCGCAAGCTTTCGAGAAAACGTTGAAGCTGAATCCCAATCACAAGCCGTCACTGATTGAGTTCGGGATCATGAATTACACGCAGTTCCGGCAGGCTGATAAGGCCTTGAACTATATTACGGGCGCGCTCAACGCGCGCGGGATCGTCACGCGCAACCTCGAATCCCGCGCGAACTTCACGCTCGCGAAGATCTACGCGGAACGCCGCGATCTTGCCGAGGCGTTGAAGTACGCCGAAAAAGCCTACGATTTGAATCCCGCCGACAGCATGACGAAGAACCTCGTCGTGGAGTTGGGCGGGAACGTGAAATTGTCGGACTCGGCAGCGCGCAACAATACGCTCGTTCTCGAAGGCGATCAGCACGAACGTGAAGGCGACTGTCTGATGGCGCAGGGTCTTTACAAATCGGCTTTCGAAGCGGACCCGCAAAATGCGCCGGCGGCGATGAAAGCGGGCAAGTGTTTGAAGCAGTTGAATCGTCCGCGCGAAGCGATCAATTGGCTGCTGAAAGCGATCAAAGCCGATCCCAAATTCACGACTCCCTATTTGCTGCTCGCGGACTACTATTCAGAGGCTTACGATTTCCGCCGCGCGGAAGCGATTCTTAATCAAGCCGCGCAACGTTTTCCGAACCACTACGAAATTTTGCGCGGTTACGGATTGCTGTCGTTCCGTCAGCTTCGTAACAAAGCGGCGATCGGGTATTTGACCCGCGCGCTGAAGGGCTACGAAGGCGACATTGAAACCTTGATCCTTTTGGCAAAGACGTATTTGCAGGATCAGGACTACCAGCAAGCTTTGAATTTTGCGACGCGCGCTTTGGAGCTTGATCGCTCGAATGTCGAGGCCCACATCGTGTACGGACGGACGCTGGCGCCGTTCAAAGGCCTTGATGCCGCGATCACGTATTTGCGCGATCAGCGTCAGCAGTTTTCGCGCAACGTGGAATATCCGCTCGCCATCGCGGAGCTTTACCGCGATACGGGCCGCTGCGCGAATGCCGAGCAGGAATTCAAAACCGTGATCGAGTGGAAGCCGCAAACGAAAGCCGCCTACGTCGGGCTTGCGGAATGTTACTATTTGGCGGGAAGCATTCGTGAGGCGGTGAAGGCCTTCTACGAAGCGGCTTACTACGACCCCTCCGATGCGGAACCCTTCGTGCGCATCGGTATGGTCTACATTTCGGCCAATCGTTACGGTGACGCGCTTCCACTTTTGAAGCGGGCGCTGACGGTGAACGAGATGAAGCCGCTCGTTCGTTATTATCTGGGAAAAGCCTATTTCGGAATGGGCGACTACAAAGCCGCGCTGGACTGGGCGATGCAGGAAGCCGCGCAGAACCCCAGACTCGCCGAGCCCTACGTGCTGGCGGCAGAGGTGCACTCCGCGACGGGCGCCTACAAAGAATGCGCGGATCAGTATCAAAAAGCGGTGGGTTTAAGGACCGCGAATCGTGCGGAACTCTACGTCAATATGGCGCAGTGCCAACGTCAGTCCCAGAACCTCGACGGGGCCCAGGGTTCGCTGGATATCGCGATCACGCTGGAATCCGGTCGGCCCGAAATCTATCGTGAGCAGGGCGCGCTGTTCGAGCTTCGCGGGGATCTCCGCGCGGCGGCCGCCGCGTACAATAAATATCTGACCTTATCGCCGAACGCGCCGGATCGCGCGGGAGTCGAATCACAGCTCAACCGCTTGGGCGGTGCGGGCGATTAGGTCTCGACGCTGCCGTCGGAATGTCGTTATACTGAGTCAAAGCAGGAGGCTGAGACGTGGGTTTGGGCGCTAAAGTTTCGAATATGTCGCAACAGTTGCAAGAGGGTTTCCGTATCACGGTCACCGGATTGCTGGGTTGGTCACTGAAGCTTTTCTCGGCCTTCATGATCGGTTTGACGTTTGCGCTGATCGGTCAGGAAGCCTTCGCCTATGGCAACATGGCGTTTCTGTTAGTGCTTGTTGTCTCGGCGGGCTTGATTGTGCGGTGGATTAGCGCGTGGACCATTCTTAACGTCGTGGTCTTCGATTTGATCTGCGTGCTTGTCGGCTTGTCCCTGAAAATGTATATCATGCTGGCTCCTTAAGCGAAGGACGAACCACATGATTGATATTAAGCTCCTCGATCGTAAAGCCGAGAACGGCCCCTCTTTTGCCGACCAGTACCGCGAATGCCTGAAGAATCGCGGTGCTTCGACGGACGTGCTCGACAAGCTGCTCGCGCTCAATCGCGAGCGCAAAGAGTTCATCACCAAAGCGGAAACTTCGAAAGCGCACCAGAACAAGGTCAGCGCCGAAGTGCCGAAGCTCAAAAAAGAAGGCAAAGACGTTTCGTCGCTGCTCGAAGAGATGGGCCGTCTTTCGAAAGAAACCAAAGAACTCGAGGCGCAGGCTGCGGCGGTGGACGCGCACGTCACCGAGATCGCGCTCACGCTGCCGAATATGCTGCATGCATCGGTGCCGGTCGGTTCGTCGGCCGAGCAGAATGTCGTCGTCAGTGTCTGGGGTGAGCCCGCGAAGATGGGTTTTCAGGCGAAGGACCACGCCGTCCTTGGCGAGAAGCTGGGGATTTTGGATTTCGAGCGCGCGGGTAAAGTGACGGGATCGCGCTTCACATTCCTGAAGGGGCGCGGGGCGCAGATGGAGCGCGCGCTGATTCAGTTCTTCATGGATTTGCATTCGAATCGCCACGGTTACACCGAGATGATTCCGCCCTATATGGCGAACTCGGCGAGTTTCGTCGGAACCGGTCAATTCCCGAAGTTCCAAGAAGACGTCTTCCACTTGGGGGGGACGGATTACTTCTTGATCCCGACGGCGGAAGTCCCGGTGACGAACTACTACCGCGAAGAAATTTTGGAAGAAAGCGAACTGCCGTTGTCGTTCTGTGCCTACTCGCCGTGTTTCCGTAGCGAAGCGGGGGCGGCGGGTCGCGACACGCGCGGGTTGATCCGTCAGCACCAGTTCCACAAAGTGGAGCTGATGACCTTTGCGCATCCCGCGAAGTCTTACGACGTCCACGAACAGTTGACCGGTCATGCGGAAGAGTGCCTGAAGCAGCTGGAGCTTCCGTTCAAACGTTTGGCGCTTTGTTCGGGCGACATCGGCTTTGGCGCCGCGAAGACCTACGATCTGGAAGTCTGGATGGCCGGCGCACAGACCTACCGCGAGATCAGCTCGTGCACGAATTTCGAAGACTTCCAATCGCGTCGGGCGAACATCCGCTTCCGTCCCGAAGGTGGCGGTAAGCCGCAATTCGTGCATACGTTGAACGGCAGCGGTTTGGCCGTGGGACGTACGCTCGTGGCGATTCTCGAGAACTACCAAAACGAGGATGGCAGCGTGCGCGTACCGAAAGTGCTTCAGCCCTATATGGGTGGATTGACTCAGATTTCGGGGTAAATCCCCTTGCTCGCCGGGATCAAAGTGTCTAGAACTGATCCCGGACAGTTGGTAGAGCGGTTGAATACACCAGTCTTGAAAACTGGCAAGCCCTCACGGGCTTCGAGGGTTCGAATCCCTCACTGTCCGCCACCTCAGCCTTTGTCTCATTTCAATACGCAAACATCAGTACATAATGAAAGTGCGATTAAGGGTTTCTAAGCGAAATCCGATAGGTTCTTCATGAGCAAGATCCGATTGCCGACCTCGGCGCTGGCGGCGCTGACCCTCTTGTGGGCGAGCGCGCTGATCATTCCGCTCGCGCAGGTTTCCGGCGCGCATTACTTTCCTTTTTTGGCGCGGCCGTTGACCGGTCTTGCGTCGGACTCCGCGCCGCGGATGGATCACTTCTTGGGCACGACGTGCGGATGCTCCGAGAAGGTTTTGAAGTACCTTGAAGGTCGCGGTTCGCAGGTGAATGAGGTCGTGCACATCGTGGGGCCCGGCGAACCGTGGGCTTCGCGACTGAGCGAACGCGGCTTTCAAGTGGAAGTGCTCAGCGAAGACGAGGCCCTTTCCCGGTACCAGCTGGAGAGCGTGCCCCGGCTTTTGATTTCCGCAGCGGGGGAGACCCTGTACCAAGGCGGATACAACGAAGATCAACGCCATAACTCGCGTTACGAAGACCTCACACTGTGGGAAAGCCTCGCCCGGAAAGGCGGAGCGGCCGTGGAGCGGAGCTACCCGCTCTACGGGTGCGCGAACGGAAAATTGCGTAAAGCACAACTCGATCCATGGAAAATGAAATATGAATAACGCCGAACTTCCGTTTTATCAGAAGAGCAACACGGTCATGCTGGCCGTGATGGCTTTGAACATTCCAGTCATGCTTTTGACCGCGGTCATGAGCGGGACCAGCTTCTTTCAGGCCTTGGGATGGTCATTGGCGATCCTGGCCGGGCCCACACTGAGCTGGATGAACTCGCGCGGATCGGTCCTGACCTCGATCCTGCTGGGGATGTCGAGCATGATGTTCAGCGGACTGAATGATCCATCTCGGGAAAGGCATGATCGAATGCCATTTTCACGTTTTTGTCTTTCTGTGTGTCCTGACCTTGATGGCGGAACCTCTGGCGATCCTGGCCGCGGCCGGGACGATCGCCGTGCATCACTTGTCGTTTTTCTTTTTACTGCCCTCCAGTGTTTTTAATTACGACGCCGGGATCGGCATCGTATTACTGCATGCGCTGTTCGTCGTGGTGGAAACCGTTCCCGCGACTTATGTGGCTTTCCGGTTCAAGAAACTCGTGGTGGTGCAAGGTCGCATTCTGAATGACCTCGATGGCGTCGCCGAGGATCTCGAGAGGGTCTCGGGGATCACGGCGGAAAACTCGACGAAGATTTCCCACGCCGTTCATGATCAGGGGGAAACGATCCGCACTACGGTCTCGGCGATGGATGAGATTTCCTCCATGGTGGAGGCGAATCTGAATGCGGCCCGTGAATCGCAAAAAGTCGTTGAGGACAGCATCCAAGCGGCGCGCAACGGCCGGAAAGAAATCGCGGAAATGGCGGAGCAGATTCGTGCTTTGGCGGAGCAGGCCGAGCAAACGGCCGTCGATTTGACCGACAGCAACGTTCAGCTTCAAGAGATCACGAAGATCATCGGTTCCGTCGGCGCGAGAACCAAGGTGATTAACGAAATCGTGTTCAAGACGGAACTGTTGTCGTTCAATGCGTCCGTCGAAGCGGCACGCGCGGGTACGCACGGCCAAGGGTTCGCGGTGGTCGCGACGGAAGTCGGAAACCTGGCGCGCATGAGCGGTCAGGCGGCCGACGAGATCGGCGAAAATGTCGAGGCGAGCGTGACCAAGGTGCAGGAGCTGGTGACCAGCTCCGCCGCGAAGATGCAGAGGATCGTCGCCGGTAACGAAGCGCGAGTGAGCTCGGTCCGGGCGTCCTCGGAAGCTTGTTTGCGGCGGCTTGAAGAGATCAATCACCACATCCAACATCTTCAAGAGCGTTTCGACGGGATTCTGCGGGCCAGCGACGAGCAGGCGAAGGGCGTTTCAGAGGTTCAGCGCGCGATCGGAAGCTTGGACGAGATTTCGGACAATCAGAAAACGATGGTGAAAAGCTCGGAAACCACGTCGCAAGTTCTGCGGGATCGGGCATCGGAAGTCAGCGCTTTGACGGAAGCTCTCAAACGAGCGTCGTAACGGCATGCGATGGCTCCATCGTTACGACAGAAATCGATTTAGATAGGGAAGCAAGATTTTCGGATCGACCATGTGATCTTGGCCGGGGACTTCGATGAAGTTTCCGGGTGGGACCACGGGTTTGACTTGCTCGGCGACGCGCAGGATGGAGTCCGGGCTCTTGGCGCCGTAAAGAAGCTGGAAAGGCACCTTGATTTTCTGCATGCGCGCGATCGGGGCGAGGGGTTCCGTCAAGGTCATATCGTACAGCAGGGTCGGCGCGAGCGCCTTCATGCGCCGCCATCCCGGCATCAAAGGAAGAAGATAAGTGAAGATGCGAGGCATACCGATGCCGACCAGAAACTGCCGGATGGCCGCCGTGTGGTGGCCGTTCGCGAGTGAGGTTTCGACTTCGCGGCGAAGTAAGCGGTACTCGGCCTGTTCGCGCTCCGAGGCCGAATAGGGGATGTCGTAGAGGACGGCTTTGGGGACCTTTTCCGGAGTTTTGAGCGCGGTTTCCAGCGCGAGGACGGCGCCGGAGGAGTGTCCGTACAAAAAAGCCTTCCCACCGCAGGCGTCGATCAGAGCTTCGATGTCTTCGATCTCGCGTTCAATGCGGTAAAGGGGCGCATCGCTACTGTCGCCACGACCGCGACGGTCGTAGACGATCGTGCGGAAAGACTGCGCGAAAATTTTTGCGTCCTTCACGATCGGCGAAAATTTTCGATGGCAAATGGCTCCGGAAATATAGATCAGTGCGGGACCGTTGCCGAACACATCATAGGCGATCTGGGTGCCGTCTTTGGAAACTACGACCATCTTGGTAAGGTCGCATGGCCGCAGGCCGGTTTCAACTTGACGAAGGTCCGAGAGATTTGTGCGATCGCGCACTAATTTTGTGGCCGCGTGAAGCGGTCGTGAATCAAACGTGCTTCAATTCCATGTTCGAGAAAGACTTTCGCTCCGGCAAGCACGAGCGAAAATCCGCCCAGGGAATCGAGAACCTTCGCGACCACTTCATCGTCGGTTCCGCGATGCCCGGTTTCTTTGACGTTCAAGACGGTCTGGTCTGAAGCGACGCTGGTGAAGGTCCACTCCACGTGGGTCATTTCGCCCGGGTCGCCCCACTCCATGACGATGCGGCGCTGTGGGACGATTTCATGGACGATGACGTCCGCACCGACTCCGTACATCTCCCAAGTCCATCGCACGGTCTTTCCCGCCGCGAGAGGCCCGCTGCTTTTCGTGAACCAAAAGCGTGTTGTGACGGCGGGGTCGACCACGGCGTTGAAAACATCCGCCACGGGACGGCGGATGAGCATTTCGGTTTCCATTATGGGTCGTGTTTTGAGTTCCACCGGATCACCTCCGGACGGATTCTAGCGCTTAATCGCGCCAACCTTCAATCCAGCGGCAAAGACTGCTGTGCGCGTCGCAGGCGAAGGGACTCAGGCCTTCGCAGAAGGTACGGTGGGCTTCGTAGCCACGGCGAGGTTTGCAAATTCTTTCCGCCGAAAAGGTCGGAAGCGCGAACAAGAGGATCGTGAAAAGGATGAATGGTTTCATTTTGCTCCTTGGGTGTAGGGATGGCCCCTCCATTGCCAAGAGCGTGCCGGACTTATCGCACCGGTAAGCCTTCGAGTAGGCACTGCACTTTAAGCTCAGGTCCCTCGCGGACCTTGCCTTCACGGTGACGGTAAAGGCTGTCGACCAGGATCCCGCGTCCCCAGACCACTTCGCCACGTTCACCCATCCACGTGGCCATGAGGCTGACGACACGATCGGTTTCGGGTGTGGCGAGCTCATCCAATACGATTTCCAGATACGCCCGTTGTCCGGCCGGTTCCACGGCGCTTTGGAAGAGCGAGGAGCGAAGCTTTCGTCCATTCAGGGTGACGTCGACAGGAGCGCCGATGTTATCGCGTGGATCGAGCCCACGGTAACTGAGTTTGATGCGGTAATCGTCTCCGGTGAGCGTGTCGCAAGCGATATCGATTCGCGACTGTGCGTGAACCGGTCCCACCCATAAAGCGAAGATCACCAGAAGAGTTCGCATCCGACTTTTAGGGTAAAGAGGGTGTTGCGTGACGGTCAAGCGGAAGAGTTTAGTAAAGAGAGCGGAGATAGCACTCGTAATCGAAGCTTTCCGTCTGCCGACGGTAACAGGCCGCGAGTCCCGCAAGCGGAACTCCGTAGGATTGACCGGGGTCCGCGACGCGGGTCGTGTCCGCGCCTTCAACTTCGCAAGGGTTGTGGACCGAGCAGGGGACGTTGTCTCCGCTGTAGTGCGTGTTGGCGAGTCCGACGAGTTCGTTTGCGGCGTTGAGCGTGAAGGACCCGGAGAAGCCGGTGTAGAACTCGCATTCGTTCGAAAACTTGATCGCGGGACCGGTCCAGAAAGGCCCCTCGCGAAGTCGCGTGATCGAATCCAAGACGCGGCAGCGTTGTTCGCGATTGTAGTACGAGGCGAACACGCGGACTTCTTCGCCCTCGGTCGCGTTCTTTTCGGCCAGCAGGAACGGCGCGATCTGTAGACGCTCCCTCAGCTCGCGGTAGGTTTCGGTCAATTCGAAAACGGCGACGTCCGTTCCGGTCATCGTCGCGAACTGCAGCTGGCGAACTTGGACGGGTTCGTTGCGTCCTTCAACCTGCAGCGTGATGACGGTGTTGGCGCGAACTTCGGAGGAATTCAAATTCGTGAAGACCTCGCCCGCTTCGGGAAACGATTGCCCGCGTCCGAGGATCTCGCGGTAGCGCACGCAATGTCCATTTGTCATCACGAGGGCAGGGGCGTCTTCGGTTTGCCCCGGCGCCGCGAAGAGGCCTCCGGAACAGCCGTTCACCGTCGCGTAGGCTTTCGGTGTCTGCGCGCGTACGGCCTCGGTGGGAATGTCGCGCAGGCGGCAGCCTTTCACCGAGAGGTCGAATCTTTTTTCCGGGGTCAGGCAGGTCGAGAGGCTCGCGACCTCGGAGGCCCAGCTCGAAATTTTCCCGTTGTACTCTTCCGGATAACTTCCGCCGACGTTGAGCCCGACGATTTGCCCAGAAGACTCGTCGATAAGGATCGATCCCGAGTGTCCCGGTTCGCTGACGCAGCCGAAGTAAACGAACGGATCAGAGAGGAAATCGGTTCCGGCGTCATTGAAGAAAATCTTTTCGAGCTGAAGATCGACTTGGCAGCGCTGCACGCCTTCGAGGTTGTAAAACGTGATGGGGGTACCGACGGCGGGGCGGGACGGGCTGACCCAACGCGCGCGAATGCCGAACTGACTTTCGATTTCACGATAGGTTTGCGTGAGCTCCAGTAAAAGCAGGTCGACGCCGGTTTGGGTGCCGAACAAAATTCGGTGCGCGCGAACGGCGCGCTGTCGTCCCGACGGATCGTGAAGGTACACGGGCTTATCGATTGCTTCGTTTGCGCGAAACGCGCCGACCGGCATGCCGTTGCAGTGACCGCAGGCCAGGACGTAAGCGGGGGTATCGAGGCTTTGTCCTTCAAAGCGAATGAGCGCCGCAGGAGGCGTGCGACCATCGAACTGAATGGCGAAAAGGCCGAGTCCTTCCGGGCTGTCCGGAGCGGGGCTCGCGAGGGCTGTCAGGCTCATCAAGATGGTGATCAAAAGTGTAATTGCAGGCATTGAGGCTCCCCTGCCTGCGGAGTTAGCACGGCGCGGGGGCTCCCAAGCGGGAGCATGACTTCGGAAATGTGTTCAATAGGGGGAAGGGAAGAAATGGCGGAGAGAGAGAGATTCGAACTCTCGTTACGGGTTAGCGTAAACACGATTTCGAATCGTGCGCCTTCAGCCACTCGGCCACCTCTCCGCGATAACGGATTTGTGTTAAAGGAAAACCCTACATGGGGCAATCTTGGGCTCCATTGCGGCGCGTCTATGGCGGCTTGGGCGCCCGGGATTGCGGCAGACTTAGAAATCTCTAGCGGGAGATTGGTTCACCATGGCTCCCGGGCCGCAAAACTTCTCGGCGAAGACGTAGAGGTCCGGCTGATCGGTGATCACGCCGTCGGTACCCAGCTCGATCGCGCGCAAGGCTTCGTCCGGGCGGTTGACCGTCCAAGGGATGACCTGCACGCGACGGTCGTGAAATTCACGCAAGGTGGCCGCGCTGACTTGGCTGACGTGCGGGGTAATCAGGTCAAGGTTGAGTTCGCGCGCGATGTCCAGACCGACGTTGATGTCGGGCAGAAGCGCGGCCAAACGGATCGTGGACCGTTGGCGGCGCAGCTCGCGTAGAATATCGATGTCGAAGGACTGCACCAAAATCCGTTCGTTCGAGACGCGAGCCTGATCGAGGGTTGCGAGCAAGAGCTGCACGTATTCCGGTCGTGAGGGATAGTAGCGCGGGGATAGCGTGGGATTGTATTTGATTTCGATATTGAAACCGACGGGTTGATTTTTACGGGTCGAGATCGGGTGCAAAGACTGAAGAACTTGTAGCAAGCTGGAGATACGTTCGCCCGGTACGGGTTGTCCCGTTTTGACTTTGGATCCGCAGTCGTAAGTCTGAATTTCGGCGAGCGTCATGTCGCGATAGAAAATCTTCTCGGCGCGCGGCTTTCCGCCGACCGTGCACTCTTCTTTCATCCAATGATCATGCGCGACGACTAAGCGAGAGGGCTTCGGTTCGCTATCGCTCGCGACCTGCAGGTCCATTTCGATCACGTCGGCTCCGAGTTCTACGGCACGATGAAAAGCGGTCAGCATATTTTCGGGACGATCCGCGGCTCCGCGATGGGAATGCAAAACCATGCGTCTCAAGTTTTCACATAAGCGCAAAGATGTTTCGGTGCTCGCCGGAGTACGCGCGGAAGGGGTTTTGCTGGCGCAACCGATGAGCGTGGCGATTGACACGGCGACTGACACGAATGAGAGGGAAAACTTGATCATTCATAAATGTTAGAAGAGGAAACGCCCGCCGCTGAGTCCAGAAAACCGTCCCTGGAGCGGTTTCCCAGCCTGAAGTCCAAACGCAGATGCGTAGCCTTAAGAATTTCTAATGTTTCTGAACCTTGCATGGATCAGGAACTCTCTTTTAGCATCCAATTATGCGTCGTATTCTTTTGATCGAAGACCAGTTGGATTTTCAGTTGATGGTGAAAGCGACTCTCCAGCAACAGTACGAAGTGATTGTCGCCTCGAATGCGGAAGAGGGATTGCGTTTGGCGGATCATGCCGACGTTGAACTCATCCTGCTGGACGTCGGGTTGCCCGACGAGGACGGGCTTTCATTATTCACGAAGCTTAAAAATCTTCCACATGCGGCGGCAGTTCCGGTGATGTTTTTGACCGGCCGCTCTTCGACCGAAGATATCGTCGCCGGTTTTCAATTGGGAGCGGACGATTATATCGTGAAGCCTTTCGACGCGAACCAGTTCAAAGCACGGATCGACGCGCGTATGCGCTCGATGCAGAATCGGAAAATCCCCCCGATCGTTATGCGTAAAGGTTCTTTAGAACTCGATTGCGCGATGTCGAAAGCCTACGCGGTCGGGGAAAAAAGCTCGCGCCGCGATCTAGATCTGACACCCCACGAGTTTCGTTTGCTCGTTCACTTCATGCAAAACGAAGGGCAAGTCCTGACAAGGGAACAACTGATGTCGGCCGTGTGGGGTAACAATACTCACGTTCTGATCCGTACCGTGGATCGCCATATCTCTTCGCTGAGAAAGAAGCTCGATCCGCAAGTTGCGACCGTGGATGCGGTTCACAACTCGGGCTATCGATTCTCCGTCGGTTAAGCTAACAACGGGATTCCACGAAGCGGGTAGATGTCACGCAGGGGCACGCCGTCTTTCAGATATCCATGTAGGAAATCGCTGACCGTCGCATACTCCTCGGCGAAATCCATGACGTGAAACTGTTGGATGTCTTGGGGAGAGCGGCCGGAAGCGTTCTCAAGAAATTCGGCCATCCGCCCAAGCTTGATCGCGCCGATATTCAGGCTTGAGGACTTGACCGAATGTGCCGCCGCACCAAGAGCTTTCCAATCCGATTTCGCGTAGGCGTTCAGCACGGTCGCGATGAAATCCGGCATGATCTGCAAGTAGGCTTTGAAAATTTCATCAGGATTCGGGAAAGCCGGCCCTTTACGTAACCATTCTTCGATCAATGCGAGTAGGCGGTCCGTCTTGAAAGGCTTCGAAACATAGTCGTCCATTCCCGCGGCCAGGCAGCGATCACGATCCCCAACGAGCGCATTCGCGGTCAGCGCGATGATGGGAATACGCGACACGCGTAAGGTGTTAAGCTTGCGAATGCGACGGGTGGTTTCGTAGCCATCCATCTCGGGCATCTGACAATCCATTAAGATCAGATCGAACTCGTCCGTCTCTAAAAGACGGAGTGCATCGGCGCCTGAATCCACCGCGGTGATGGTAAGTCCCGTGTTGGCCATCGCGTGGATCGCGACCTTCTGGTTTACGGCATTGTCTTCGACCAGCAAGATTCGACCGACGATGGCGAGCACCGAAGCGACGGGTTCTTCGTATCGCAGCACTTCCGCCTTGGCGGCGACGGGATGTCCGTAATCCATACGGACGTTGAACCAAAACGTGGAACCGATGCCGAGCTGGCTGCGCACGCCGATTTGCCCGTTCATTTGCGTGATCAAATGTTTGCAGATCGAAAGCCCTAGGCCGGTGCCGCCGTAGGTGCGTGATGTCGAGGCGTCGGCTTGTTGAAAGGCTTGGAAAAGTTTGTCGAAGGCATCTTGCGCGATCCCGATGCCGGTGTCGCGAATTTCGAAATCGATCACCAGGCGGCCGTCTTCGCAAGCGGAGCTGCGAGCCGCGACGGTGACCTGTCCCTTAGGGGTGAATTTGATCGCGTTACCCACCAGATTGAGCAGAACTTGGGAAAGGCGACCGGGATCGCCTTTGACGTCGGCGTGAAGGGCGGGATCGATTTCGAAAACGAGATCCACCGCTTTTCCATCGGCGGCATGCGAGAAAATTTTCTGCAAGTTACGGAACACCGTCAGCAGGTTGAAGTCCTCGTGGGCGAGGACGAGCATTCCGGCCTCGATTTTCGAGAAGTCGAGAATATCGTTGATGATCGCCAAGAGGGATTCGCCGGAACTCTGAATGGTCATGATCGCGTCCGCCTGAACGGGCGCGAGTTGCGATTGCAACAAGTGCTCGGCGATTCCCAAGATGCCGTTCATGGGGGTTCGAATTTCGTGGCTCATGTTTGCGAGAAACTGGGATTTGGCGCGGGTCGAGGATTCGGCCTGTTCCTTCGCGCGCAAGAGTTGCTTCTCGGTTTCGCGCAGACTGGTGAACTGCTGCATTTGCGTCAGGGTCGAAGACAAGATTCCGCTGACCAAATTGAGGTCGTTGCGGTGGGACTCGCCGAACCCACGCGGTTGGTGAGAATAGACCTTCAATACGCCGTAAGGCTCACCTTGCGAAAAAATGGGAAGGACAACCATGGAGCGAATTCCCGCGCGACGGCAGGCCTCGCGGTCGACGCGTCCATCTTCTTCCGTGTCGTGTGAAATAAGCGCTTCACGGCGTTCGACGCAGATTCCGGAAAGACTGCCCTCGCGATCGACGGTAATTCCGACGTTGGGTGCCTTTTCGCCGTGGGTCGCTTCGTAGACGAATTTCGGGCCTTCGATTCTCTCGACCACGGCCCCGTCCGCTTGGGTTAGGCGAACCGCGTGCTCGAGGACCAACGCGCGCACGTCGTCCTTTTCAAGGTCGGCGGTGGCGATCGCATTTTGCATCTGGATGATTTCAAGAAAGCGAGCCTCTTGTTGGGAAAGTTTCTGGCGCGCCTGAGTTTCCGCTTTGAGGCTTGAGTCTTTGCGACGTCGAGTCTTTTCGACGACAATAAATACGGTGATCGCAAGAATTGCGGTCATGAGCGTAACGAAACTCAGCAGAATCTTGTCGACATCGACGATTTCACGGGCCTTCGCGTCCGACTCGTTCAGGCGCTTGAGTTCGTTGCTGGCGAGTTCGGCGATGGTCGTCGAAATCATTCCCCACTCCGGCTCGTTGGGTAGGGTTTGTTCCATTTTTAGACGTGCGGAACTCGTTCTATAATTTTCAGCGAAGTGGCGTAGGCTTGTCGACTTTCGCTCGTGAACGGAGCGAATGTATTCCAGCCGCCCCAGTTGACTCGGAAAGTCTCGCGTCAGGCCCAAGAGCTCTAAGATCGCCGTGTCGATGCCGGCCACGCTTTGTTCAAAATTTTCGAGATGATCCGGATTTCCAGAAAGAAGATAAGCGCGATGTTCCGCGTCGGCTTTGTGAAGATTCGCGATCAAGCGTTCTGAAAGCAAAATACGCTGACGGGCTTCGGCACGTTGACGTGTCAGCCCATAGAGTTCCGTGACCTTGTTTCGTGAGCTGATATTGATCGCGATCAAAGCCGCGACGGCGACAAGAAAAAGCAGATTGAGGGAGCGAAATAGTCGTGTCATCGCAGTTCTTATCGTTTCCGGAACTTCAGCAGAACGAAACTAAAGAAACATTAAGTCTCGACGGAGGGCGAGTCCATCTCAAGGCGAGAGGTCTTCGTTAATTTCTCATTATGCGAACGGGACATCCAATTGAAGGATCGCTCCCACCCATGAAAGCTCGTTCTCAAGTCCGCTTCACGCTTCGATAAGCGTCTAAGCTCTACCGAGAGGCAGAACATTCGGATCGCGATGCATTTAGTGTCCCGTCGAATGACACGGATTTCTGCAAAATCAAGTGCGGGGAGTTCAACCCGCATGATGGAAGAGGGAGAGGTCGCAGGTGACGAATCAAGAGACGACGGATGTGGTCGACTTTGAAGTCTCGAGAATGCTGGTGGGACTTTCGCACTCGCTCGAACGGCCGCTGGCGGCTTCGAAATCTTCGCTGATTTTCGAGTTCGGACCCGAGATCGAAACAATCCTGCGTGGAAACTGCCAACGCCTGGGTGAGACCTTGAAAAATCTCGTGAAAGGGGCGATTGCGTATCCAGATTACGGGAACGTTTTGATGGTGATCCATACGGAGCAGTTGGGGACGGACCGCGTACTTCTGAAGTTTGAAATCAGATCTTTCCACCGTCATGGACCGACTTTCCGCTTCTATGCGGGGCTTCCCCGCGCCATGACGCAAGAGGGCTTACGTCCATCGCCGGACGTTCGCGCGTAAAATTGACCGGCTCGCCTGACGATCCGGGTTTGCTCCTTGAATGAGGTCATTGGCCGCGTTAGACGCGGCCTTGTCGTTTGGGGGGCATCTTGAAATTTCTGAGCGTTTTTCTTCTCGTCTCATTGTCCGTTCAAGCTTGGTCGCGGACCATCGTGGTCAGCGACATCGATGACACTCTGAAAATTTCCAACGTTCGTAGTTTGGTCGGGAAGGTGCAGAATGCGCCGAGAACCGATCTGGTTTTTGCGGGAATGCCCGAAATCTTTCAGGCACTTCATGAACGCGGGGACGTTGAGTTCGTTTACCTTTCGAACGCACCGACTTGGTTGATGACCGAGGCGCACCAGACGTTTCTACGGGAAAATGCTTTCCCCTTCGGCCGGACGTTCTTGCGTCCCTTCGGGAGTGGCGCGACCACTTTTAAACGTGAAGTCATTGATCGTCTGTTCGCGGAAGAACCATCCGACACCGAATGGATTTTGATCGGCGATAACGGCGAGCGAGATCCGTTGGTCTTCTGGGATGTTCAGCAGGCTTATCCCGCACGTAAAGTGCTTGCCTACGTCCATGCCATCTACCCGGATAACGTGGAGCTGCAGGGATACTCGTTCAACCTGAGGCCTTATGGAAGCTCCTATGACCTGGCGGCGGAGTGGGTGGCGGCAGGGATACTGTCCCCGGAGCAGGTCGAGGGAGTTGAAGCCGTCGTGCTGCGCGCGCTGTTACGGGACCTGCGGGATGAGCCGACCTCTGAGCAGGCTTTCGCCCCTTGGACGAATTGCCACCCCGCCCTCAGTTTTGAGGGCCGTGTCTTCACGCGGGAATGGGTGGATTTGCTTTCCGTGGGCTGCGCGCTGGGCCGCTGAGGCCCGGATGGTCGCGATTACTGAAGGCAGTCGTAGCTCAATTCATATTGAGCCGGGGGCAAGGTCGTGCCGAACGTGAGGCGGCGGCCGCTCAGGTTGTAGCCCGTCAGCACATTGCCGTTCAGCTTGATTTCGGGAGCAGGGGATCCCGTCTTCGCCACGGGGTTACAGTCAAGGTTGATCGACCGGATTTGGTCGAGCGTCTCTTGCCCCATGCTGCCGAGTTGATTGCCGTAGTCCGACTCACAAACGTTACCAACGATCCCGCCGGTTTTTTTCGAAAGATCGGCGTAAGTGATGCCGTGGCTTTCGTTTCCATCTTTAGCCAAGCATCCCGAGTCACCCGCTTTGACGATAATCGAGTGAAAGCTGAAGGATTTAGACGGCCATTTCGTTTTCACGAGATTGATCAAGGAGTCCGGCTTGTTCCAGTCTTTCGTTCCGTTCGACGGGGTCTCGTCTGCATCCGAAACGACTAGAACCGAAAGCGCGGCGTCGCTGCGGAAGAAATTCCGAGCGCGTACGCTACTGGTTGCGGTCCATTCGGCGGGATTCGAAGTTCCGCGCGTCACCGCGACGTAAGCCGATCCGATCCCCTGTTCGTATCCGGAAATATAACCTAAATTTCCGTCGTAGTACTTTCCACCCGACTCCGTGACTTTGGTGAACTTGAGCGTATTTTCAAAAGCCGTTTGCGCGTTCGCGAAGTTCATCGAGCTATCGAGGAAGTAGGTTCCCGTGGGCATTCCGACGAAGTTGTGAAGATGGCCGTCAACCTCGTGGACCGGCGCGGTCTTACAGTCTTTCTTTTCGTCCGCGCAGCGAAGCGAGGTCGTGATCACGCCCACGCGCCAGTTCAGTTGGGCGTCTTTCAGCTTGCTCAGGAAGCTGCCGAAGCGGGCGCCGAGATTTTTGCGCTCGGTATCCATGGAGCCCGAGATGTCGATGACCACGAGGACGTCGACTTTATCGGTCGCGGTCATATTGAACTTCTGTTTCACGAGAGTGGTCGCCAGTTCGACGCGCCAGTCGACGTTGATCGAGGAGCGGTGACCATGAATGTCCTCGGCTTCGATCACGTATTGGTAGTTGCCGACGTTGGCGAGCGAGACGTTGACTGTCGCTTCGTCACCGCAGTCCGCGAGCGCCCCTTGGAATCCGCAACGAATGTAACGGAAATCGCTGGCGTCGGTGATCCGGTACTGGATCAACGCTTCCGCGTTGTGTCCCACAACCTCGTCGGGCGTTTTCAGCAACGCGATTGAAGGCGTATTTGAGTCCACGAAAAACGAATGCGAGATCGCGTCCGAGATCAAACCGACGCTGTCGACCGACTTGACGGAGACGACATGGATGCCGTCTTCCAGATCTTTCAGTTCGAGGGGCGAGGCGCAAGCCGCCTCGGGTTGATTGTCGAGCTTGCAGAGGTATCCGCTGATGGTTCCGCCGTTAGGATCGCTTCCCTGGAAGGAGAGGGATGCGTTGGCCACCAAAACCGGGCTTGAAGGTGTTTGCGTGAAAAGGATGCTGGGCTTGGTCGTATCAACGGTCCACGACGCACTGGCGGGGAGGCTATTGTTACCGGCTTTGTCGCGAGTCATGACGTGGAAGACGTGATTGCCGTCGCCAAGATTCAGTGTGGTGAAGCTTCCGGTGCAGTTTTGATAAGTGCCACCGTTAACGCTGCAGAAAGATTGTTGGACGCCGGCGCCGCCCTCGTCGGCGACGTTGAAACTGATCGTCACCGATGTGTCTTTAATACGGCCGACCGGGGCCCGCGTAATCGAAACGGTCGGAACCGTCGTATCGATCAACCAGGAATAATTTTGCGGCGAAGATCTGTTGCCGGCGCTGTCGATTGCCCGGACTTCGAAGGTGTGGCGTTGCGATGCAAGGCTATTCCGTGTGTAAGGAGGCGTACAAGGCGTGAAGGCTTCTGAGTTCAGGCGGCACTCGAACTTATCCAGCGCGACGCCTTCATCGATCCCCGTGAAGTAGAATGTGGCGCTGTTTTCTTTGGTCGGATCTTGCGGCGCCGGTGACCCGATCGCCACGGTCGGAGCGGTCAAGTCGACGGTCCACTCATTCAGAGATGCCGCCGAGATATTGCCGGCACGATCACGCACGCGGATCTGGAACTTGTGTTTGCCGGGACCGAAATTCGAGATATCAACGGGCGATTGGCAGACCTCGAAGGCGCCGTTATCCCGTCTGCATTCATAGGCTCCGGAGGCTTCGATACCGCTACCGTTGTCGGAGTCACGTCCGCTGAAAACGAATTTTGCGTTGCCATTTCCAAGGGTGCCGCTCGGAGCTTGCGACACGGTGATGGTGGGGGCAATGCGGTCCACCATGAAAGAGTCGCGTAATTTGGTCGAGCGATTACCGGCTTTATCGATGGCAACGATCTCCACGCTATGCGAGCCGTCGTTGAGGGAATGGGACTTCTGTCCGATCTGGCAAGCGGTAGTGAAACCTTCGCTGGAGTTACACTCCAGGGACGCGATTCCCGCGGCATCGTCTTCCGTTTTGATCTCGAAATAGACGGGGTTGGCATTGATGAAAGCTCCGGGCGTACGCGCGATTTGCACGACGGGTGGAGTTTTGTCGACTTTGATATCATCGTCAAAGCAGGGAGAGACGAAATTCGGGGTTTTCTTCGGCCGGTAGCGCGCATAGACGCGTCCGTCGGGATTACGCAAAGTCCAAGCTTTCACCGGGGCATAGGCTTCCCAAACGCCGCCCGCTTCGCATGTCGGATCGTCCGTTACGTACATTTCATCCGCGTTCTCGTGGATCATACGAAGAGTGAGGGCCTCATTGTTGGTGTATTCCGCGCCATCATTAATGATGACTCCCCCAAGGATCAGGGACTGCTTCAGCTCCTCCGTGGAGAGCTCGAAGTTCTGAAGCGCGTAATTGGCGCAGTTCGTATACGAAACTGCGACGATCGGAATCGCCAGCATGACCGAAAGTTTGACGGTAAGACTACGCATGAAAGCATTCCCCCACGTACTGAACGTTTCGGTAATAATAGAGAGCAATATAAGTGCCTGTGTCAGACTGAATCTTTGACAGGCGTCAAACTCCTATATTCTCGTAGAACAGTTCGACGTCTCGATAGGGAACGTCGAACTTCTGAAATCGCCCACGAGATCGACGCTTCAATTCGAGACGTCGTCAGGCATTAAAAAAGCCATCCCGGTAGGGATGGCTTTGGGGAAGCCCCGTGTAAGGCCTTAGTCGGCCAAACAAGAGTACTTCAGCTCGTTCGCGCCCGGAGGCAGGTTCGCGGCGAAAGTGATCTTCAGGCCGCTGACCGAGTATCCCGGAGCCGCGGCACCGTTCGAGGTGATGATCTGGACGTCGGGCTTGCCGTCGCCATTCGTATCGAGCGGAGCGCAATCCAGAGTCGCCGAACGGACCTGGTCCACGGTCGCTTGACCGATGCTGCCCAACTGGCCCGAGTAATCGGCGGCGCAGACGCTGCCCACGACCCCGCCGGTCAGTGCCGACATCGTCTCGTAGTGGGTCCCGTACTGCTCGTTTCCTTGCAGCCCGTTGGGACGTGCGTACAGACATGCATCATCCCCCGATTTCACGACGATCGAGTGGAAAGAGAACGCTTTGTTCGGCCAACGATCGCGCACCAACGAGACGAGATGTTCGGGACGGTTCGCGTCTTCGCCAGCACCGCGATATGTTTCGTGCGCATCCGAAACCAGGACCACGGACAATGCGGCGGCGTCGTCGCGATAGAAGTTGCGGTTACGCGAGTTCGGCTCATCCGATTGGTTCCAGTAAACCGCACGGGCGATCGAGTAGTAAGTGGAGCGGATACCTTGCTCCCACGAGCTACCTTCCCAAGTCGGGCGTTGTACCGTTGCGGCGAATGCGGCCTTCGCTTGCGCGTAGTCCATCGACGAATCGATATAGTACCGGTTCGTTCCCTGCATTTTGATCAAACGACCCCAACGCAATTCCGAGTCATAGTCCATATCAGTTGTGATCACGCCGACGCGCCAGTCGAGGCCTTGCAGCTTGTCGAGCAGCGATCCGAAGCGCGCCGCCATGTTCTGCTGTTCGTACTCCATCGAACCCGAGTTATCGACGACGACGAGGACGTCGACTTTATTGTTCGAGTTCACCGAGATGTTTTGGGCGACGGGTTTCGCTTTAATCTCGACTTTCCAACGGATCTCCGCGACGGTGCGGTTACCGAGTTGGTCTTCCGCTTCGATGCGCGAAACGTACTCGCCGACTTCCAGATTCAAATTGATGTTCAGTTCGGCCGCGCAGTTGTCCAGCACGCCATTCAGTCCGCACTTCACGGTTTTCACGCCCGAAATCGCGTCGGTGACTTGGTAGTGGATGGGCATGGGATCGCCCTTCTTCACGACCGAAGCGGGACGTTTCAGGATGTTGATTTCGGGACCCTGAGTGTCGACGACCCACTGATACGACTTCACGTCCGAAACGTTACCGACATCATCGTAAGCACGCACTTGGAACAGGTGCGAACCATCCACGACGTTGGAGTAAGTTTTGGGTGACGTGCAAGTACCGTAGCCACCGCCGTCGACTTGACATTCAATGCGGGCGATCGTTCCGCCGCCAGCATCCGTCGCGATGAACTCAAACGGTGCGACGTTGCTATTGGTCAACGAAGCGGGAGTTTTGGTGATGGTCACGACGGGTTTCTGAGTGTCGATAGTGTATGAGTGAGAAACGACCGAGCTTTCGTTGCCGGCGCGATCTTTCGCTTTGACTTCGAATTTATGCGTGCCGTCCGCGATGTTCGTGTACGACTTGATGTTCGAGCAAGACTCCCAAGCTCCCGAGTCGTGGCGGCAGCTGACCGATTCAATGCCGCTACTGGGTGAAGGATCGGTCGCATTGAACTGGAAGGTGACATTTTTGTCGCGACCACGGCCCGAGGGACCCGCGGTGATAACGACAAGGGGTTTCACGGTGTCGATCGTCCACTCATAGTTTGCGGGCGACGAGGGATTGTTCGCGCGGTCGTAACCGCGGACTTCTAATCTGTGCGTGCCATCGGGCAAGCTGACCGTGTCGTGGGGCGAGTTGCAAGATGTCCACGCCGAAGAGCTGCCGATACGGCACTCGAACTTCGTGATGGTCATGCCGCCGTCTTTGCCGGTGAACTCGAAGTTTCCGATAGGATCTTTCGAGAAAGCCGGAGGATTTTTAGTGATCTGGACCGACGGCGCGGTCTTGTCGATTTCCCATTCGTAAGTCGCGGGATTCGATACGTTACCGGCACGGTCGTAAACGCGAACCGCGTATTTATTGTCGCCTTCGGGAAAGTTCGCGGTGACGGGGCTTGAACAAGCCGCGAATGCGCCGCCGTTGACGCTGCACTCATACTTTTCCACGCCCGAAAGCTTGTCTTCGCCGACGAAAGCGAATGTCGAGCTCGAGTCCGAAGTGATTGCCGGGGGCGTCTGTACGAAACGGACGGTCGGTTTGGTCAAGTCGATGGTGAAGCTGTCGTCGATCGGCTCGGATTTGTTGCCGGCGCGATCGGTTGCGGAAGCGCGAATCGTGTGGACACCTTCGACCAGGACGTGCTGCTTCAGATTACAAGCGGACTTCTTCCAGAGCGCGTTCGCGTCGCAGTCGACGTTGCCGACGCCGGAAAGGTTGTCCGAATAAGTGACTTCGAAACGGAAATTGGGAGTATTGAAGAACTGGCCGGCCTGACGACCGAATTTCACGACGGGCGCGATATCGTCGTGGATAATCGAGTCCGCGTAACAGCCCGAAACGATTTCGGTCGATCCGGTTTCGCGATAGCGAACGAAGACTTTCCCTTCGGCATTGTTCGCGTCGAGCTTCCATTCCATATGAGGTTTGTAAGCTTCCCACTGGCCGCCGCTTTCGCAGTTGGGATCGTTGGTAATGTACATTTCTTCCGCGCTGTTGTGGATCAGGCGCAGGTTGACATCGACCTTATTCGTATAAGCCGCATCGTCGTTGATAACGATCCCGCCTTGATTGATCGCCAACTTCTTTTCTTCGGAGGACAATTCCATATTGTCGAACGCAACGTTCGAACAGTTGGTATATCCGATCGCGACGACCGGGATAGCCAATAGAATCGTGAATTTCATCATGAGCTGTTTCATCGTTCCCCCAAGAAAAACACGTGTTCACAAGTCTTTCACAGCAAACTCGATGCCTGTACCACTCTGGACGATTCTTGAGTGTATAGGCCTTATCTTCGCGCTTAAGAGTTCAACGTCTCATCCGAGACCGATAAACTCCTGATTGTGTTTATCGGTTGAACAGGTCAAAAGCCCAAGGGATTTGGGCCGTGAAAAATCGGTGAAAGCCTTTTTAACGTGAGTACGGCGGCGAAATGGTGAGGGCCTGAGCGCGCGCGTCTCATCCCGGTGCGAAGTGGTGATCAGAAGTTCGCCGCCGTCGATGGTGACTCGATTAAAGACGACGCAGGCTGAACTTCTCGACCATCGAGAGCACGCCCTTGGGAAGGTACGTGTGATAGTTCAAGCGAGCGTCCGCGACGACGACGCCCGCGATGCGTGAGCGGATCGCGGTGCCGAAGAAACGTCCGCCAACAAAGGACAGAGGAAATAGAACGATTTCGGCGGTCAGCTGGTTCTGCGCGTCTTCCAGTGCGCCTTCGGATCCCGGAGCGAGGAAGAGAACGCTGCCCGCGCGGGTCTTCTGCGTTTGGTAGTTTTGGTAAGCATCCATGGCGAAGTAGGCTCCCGCGATGATGCCTAGCGGGTACGCCGCGATTCCCGGCATGAGGAACGAAGCCGCCAGCAGCGGAAGACCGACGGCGATGGCCGTGCCCAGCGCGCGGTTGGACTGCGTATAGATCAGCGACGTCGCGAGTCCGCAAAACTTGGGTTCTTCCATCAACGCGAATTCCACGTACGCCGAATACTGCAGAATCGTCCCCACGATTTCGTCGGTGCGACCAGCGGAGTTTTCGATGAACCCTGGGACCGCGAGGTCGCGCAAGTAACTCGTCAGCAAGTTCTTCTCGATGGTCGCGTTTTGTTCAAACTCCGAAAAGGCCGCGATCACCTCGTCGACGGTGGGATCAGCGTGGGTGAAGTACTGCAGAAAGGGCGCGGCGGCCATGAAGCTGCGATACTGTTGGAAGTGTTGGAAGCGGACTTGAATCAGACTGGCTTTGATGACCTGTCGTTCGCCCCAGCTTCCTGTGTATTTCTCTTGCTTCCAGGCGGCGAGATGGTGACGAATGATCTCGTCTTCGTAAGACTTCAGGGTTTGCTTCGCCAGCGCGTATTCTTCTTGGTTCGTGCGCTCCCAGGACTTGAGCTTCACGGTGCCGATCGTGCGCATACGGTAGTTCGGCGTGGTATCCGTTTGACCGAAACCCGAATTAAGATCGCGGGGCGATTGCGCCACCGACAGGTGAAAACGGACATCCTTGATGAGTTGCGGGATTTGAAACTTCACGAAGGCTTGCAGTTCGGCGCAGTCCTCGGATCCGGCCTTCGCACCGCCGTGACATGCGCGCAGGTTTTCGACAAAGGTGAGATCGCGATCAAGTTTTTGAACGGCTAAATCGACGACATTCGACAGGAACGCGGCGGAGCGTTTTCCTTGAGCGTCGGCCTCGGGATAACTGCGTACGAAGAGCCCCGTGGACGGTCGGCCCTGCAAAGAGCCCGGGACTTGGCAGGCTTCGCTGAAAGGGGCCTTTTCCGGGGCGGGCGCGGGACGCGGACCGGTGCCGGGGCCCAAGGCCCAAACAGGCATGCCGAGGCCCACCACCACGCCGATGGCGAAGAGGGGAAGCAGAGCACGCCGTAGGGTGACCAGAGAAAGCGCCACGGGAAAATCCTCCGTGGGACCTTTGAGCAAGGCCCGTACCGGCAAAGAGGGGAGCGGCCTGCATTCTGTGAGAGGGGACGCTTTAGATTCCGTTTGCGAGGGCCGCAAAACCGGCCCTGTTCAAAAGTTGCTCAGGAGGGCTTCGGCGCGCGGGGGCGTTGGCCGCCGCGGCGGCGGCCCCGGCGGTGCGGTCCATCGCGCGGCGAAGGGGGGCCCTGACGTGAGAAGCGATACGAAATGATTGCGGGCACCACGATGGCCAAAAGCAAGAGGGCCAAAGAGACGGGGGGAATGGGCATGACGAAAGCGAACACGAGCGAAAGCACGCCGAAAACAATCATCCAGCGGTAATACAGGTCATGGGTCCGCCGCCAGACCGCACGATTTTGGTAATTCCAAGGGTAGCGAAATCCGATCCATGGATTCATCGGCATATGGCGCATCGATAATCCGAAGACGATCATGAATAAACCCATCGAAATGAAGAGCATTTCATTCATGAGAAGACGATCCGGATAAACGCTGGTCAGAATCAGTCCCGCCTGAATTCCCAGAAGTAAAATACCGATTGCGCCCAGGAATTTGCCGAGTGAAGGCGGACCATCGGGATCTCGCATCAATGCGGGATCCAGCTTCGCGAAGAAAGACATCAACACGATCAGAAAAAGGGACAAACCGGGAAGAATGAAAAGGCCGACGGCTTTCGGCGCTTCACGATCGGCTTGCCCTTGGATGTCGAAATGAATGGGAACTTGCTCGGGCATTTGCTTCCAGAAAAGAAGCGGAAGCGCGAATGACAGAACGGTGAGTAGCAACGCGGGAATCGAGGGGCGTAACAAAGCCTTCATGGTATGGATTCAAGCACAATGAAACTGATCTGTCTTCCCGCATTTTCTCGGTCGCGGCGATGGGAGTGAAGTTCCTCGCTGCGATAGGTGTCGACCTCGAGGGTTTGGATTTGCAAATCCTTAATGCCGCATTCGCCCGCTTGCGCACGGAGGATTTTTTCCAGATCGATGCGGTACTGATCCTCGCCGATGGTTTCGATGATTTGCGTTGAGGCTAAGGCCGTCGACGCTTGCAAAAGATCGCGAGCGTCGTCGCGAACGACGAAGGATTCGCGTCGGATGTGGGGGCCAATCCAGATTTCAATTTTCGAGGGATCCCCGGTTGCTTCGATCGCGCGCTTTAAGCCATCGACGAAGATACGCTGGGCGACGCCTCGCCACCCCGCGTGCAGGGCCATGGCGAAACCCGGCGCCGTAATTAACAACGGCACGCAGTCGGCGGAAATCGAACATAAGGCGAAACCGGCGGTCCGTGTCCAGGATCCGTCCGCATCGACTTCGTAGTCCGTCGGTTGAAGATTCTGTTCGACAATGTGTTTGCCGTGAACTTGTTTCGTCCGCAGAAAACGGTATTGAGGAAAATGCGCCTTGAGTTCGGCGAGCGCGGAGTGACGATTGCCGAAGAAGACCGTCAACCCGGGACGACGGGCGATCCAACCCGACGAGTGCTTTTCAAATCTCATCAGGCGCCCTCCATAGTTTGAGTTCTTGCAGGGGCGCACGTAAATCGTCAGGCCAATCTTTACGGAACGAGAGCTTTTTGCCGTGGATAGGGTGGACGAAACCGAGCTCAAAGGCATGCAGCGCCAGACGGGGAATATGCGTGAGTATTTCTTTTTCGAGGTTCGAATAGCCCGAGGTCGCAGGGGATTTCAGATAAATGGGATCGGCCACGATCGGTGAGCCCGCTTCGCTGAGGTGGACACGTATTTGGTGGGTGCGCCCCGTCTCGAGTTTGAGCACGAGCAGACTGAGGCCGCTCGCGTTGCGTGCGAGCGTGCGGTAGTGCGTTCGCGCCCACTTTCCGATTGTCGTTTCGAGCCCCTCTTCGCGAAGGATTCGCCCCGCAGGATCGCGAAGCGATGCGAAGCGCTTGCGGTCTCCGGGATGGCGGGCCAGATAGCTTTGGATCGATCCTTCCGTAGGAAGGCCCCGTGCCATCACGAGTGCTTGGTAACGGCGATGTACGCTACGCGCTTTGAATTGAGCGACGAGTGCATCTTGCGCGGCACTGGTCTTTGCGACGACTAAAAGACCTGACGTGTCTTTATCCAGGCGATGAACGATGCCGGGGCGATTCTCTCCGAATTGCATTTCGAAATCGGCGTCCATTCCTAGGAGCGCGTTCACCAGCGTGTCCTGCGTGTGGCCCGCCGCGGGATGGACGACAAGTCCCGCCGGCTTGTTGATCACCAAAAGGTGATCGTCGTCGTAAAGGGATTCGAGTTCGATTTTCAGGGGCTGGAGATTCGTGGGTTCAGGCTCTGGGAGACGGACGCGAAAGACTTCGCCCGTCGAGGTTCGGTAAGAACTTTTGACCGTTTTGCCATTTAACGAAACGAGACCTTCGCGTAACAGATGTTCCGCTTTCGAGCGTGAGCCGATTTCAGCATGCGAGCCGAGAATTTTGTCGATTCTCTGGCCCGCATCGGCGTCCGCGATGGTGAGGTCGAAATCAGGCTTTTTCACCTGCGCCTTTGAACACGCGCATGTAGGAGTCGGCAACCTTTTTGTCGTCGAGGTTCAGCGTGCGGCAGACTTGCACCAGATAGCCGCGAACGAAAACCGGGGCGGGAAGATTTTCCCGCTCCATCTTCTCGAGCGCGTTCAGGTAGAAGGGCGTGATTTTGGTGATTTCCGCCAATTGCTCCAGCGAAACCTTTTTGTACTCACGAACCTTCTTCAAGAAGTCGCCGCTCCAATTCGATTGGATTTTGATTTCTTCCTCGAACGTTGGATTCGCTTCGTACTCCAGTTTGAAACGCTGGATTTTGGGAAGCTGATGCGACTTGTTCGTCCGGCTTTCCTGCAACAGGTTGTCGTAAGCGACTTTCGACGTATCGACGACGCCTTTCACAAGTTTCTCGTCGTACAGGGCGCGCAACGAACGATTGCCGAGAACGGCGTAAGCCTCTTCGACTAAACGTAGGTATTCGCGCGCTTCTTGCTCCGAGAAGATCGTGTAAAGCGCGGGGTTCTGTCCCGAGTAGGTCGCTTTCGCTTTATTGTAGGCATCAGTGATGTCGTTCTGAGAGCACTGAGGACTCAATTCCAGAATGTCGTAGTGATTGAACTTCGTGTTCATCTCCATAGTAAGGAAATGGTAACACGACCTAAATCACGGCGCGAAGGGGATTTCCGTGCAATTCGTCGCTCAGCAGGCGGCGAGACATTTTCAGGAATTGTCCGGCCAGGGGCGAGAAGGGATGTTTATGTAGCATCGGCTCGCAATCGCGGAACGACTGCCAAACGGCGTTGTCGTATTGAAGCGATCCCAAGAAATCGATGCAGAAGTCGAAGTAGTGGTGGCAGACCAAACGAATCGACGGACCAAGGTCCAGGTCGGCTTCGGCGCGGGTTTGATTCACGATGAGACGAATCGGATTCAAAAACGCCGGATGATCTTTCGGCCAAGTCCAACCCGTTTGATTCATTAAGAATTCCCGGAACGTGATCTGTCCGGGGCTATGAACCTTGCGGTATTGCTCGAGCGCGGTCTTCAGCTCTTTCAGGTGGACGGGCGAGTCGTCCTTGCGGATCGAGTACAAAAGATAGTTCTCGATCAAACGGTAATTCTTTTCGATGCAAGGGGGCTCGGGAGTCGTGACGAACATGCGTTCGTCGCTCAGCTTCATGAGCTCAAGATAGACTTCCTGCGAACCTGGACCAAGGTCGAAGAGGATTTCGTTGAACGGCAAGGTACGGCACTCTTCGATCAGACGACGGACGTCGGCGATCGTGCGTTCACCGGGGCTCGCGGTTCCTTGGATAAACGACAGGCGGGGGAACATCGACGTATGAACGAGATCGGCCAGCTTAGACTGGCCGCTGAAGAACATATCGATGTTGTGGGCGCGGGGAGCTTCACCAAGGCTGGTGTGCAAGTTCGGACCGCTGAAATCGAGATCGATCAACAGCACGGATTGGCCGAGCTTCGTGAGCGTGATGCCCAAGCTCGATACGACGAAGCTCTTTCCCACTCCGCCTTTACCTGATCCGATCGACACGATCCGGGTCGACATGCTGCAATCCCCTCGCATTACTTTATCTTCGCCTTTTCTTCGGCTTCCGATCCACGGAGATAAAGGGGGGTTTTCGATTTCCAGTCATGAGTCCATAAATCTGGACCGGCATGAAGGGCCAACTGGGCCAGACTTTCGACGTCCGGCAGTTCGCGTTTCAGAGGGAAATTGAGTTCCGACAGGACCGACATCTTGGTGAAGGCGTCGCCGACGAAAGTGAATTGAGAGGGGCCGATCGCGCGCGCGCGGAGATCCGCGGCGAAGTCCTCCGCGGTCACGACATGCGGGGCGCGAACTTCGCGACCCGCATGAAATTCCGCGGCGTAGACCAGATTGCGAAAAGCATTGGCCCCGCAAATGACCGACCCCGGTAGACCCGCCGCCAGAATCTGGCTGCTGGTCGCCGTGAAAAGTGGCGTCCCGTTGGCGTAAACGAAGCTTTGCGCGAGCTGGAACCCCACCCGCAAGCCCGTGAAACTGCCGGGGCCGAGGTCGACGGCGATGCCGTTCAGATCGGCGGCCGTCATGCCATTTTGACGGAAGAGCCCATCGATCGAAGCGTGAAGCCATTCACTATGCTGTCGGGGATTGGGGTTTTCGAGAACGAAGGGCCGTCCATCAAGGAACAGCCCTAACTGCGCCCGCACCCCACTGGTGGTGAGTGCGAGGAGTTTCATCACCAGAATCCGAAGATACGGGAAACGTCGTTGAAGAGCGCGAAGACCATCAGGCTCATCAGCACGAACAGGCCGATCTGCTGCGCGATTTCCATTTTGCGCATCGATACGGGGGCGCCACGCAGCGCCTCGATCGTGTAGAACAGCAAATGGCCGCCATCAAGGACGGGGATCGGGAGCAGGTTCAGGATGAACAAGTTGACCGAGATGGCCCCCATCATCGTCAAGAACGAGCCAATGCCGATCTTGAACGTCTCGTGCGCCGCTTGGCCGATGGAGATCACGCCGCCGATATTTTTCGGAGAGATTTTATTCTGGATCAAACGCACGAACGACACGACGGTCATGACCGTGACGTCAATGGTGCGATCCCAGCCGCGTTTCAAGACGTCGACCGGACCCGCCAGTTGCAGGGTGGTGAGGTCCGGAGCACTCAGCTCGATCCAAGGAACGATGCCGATCGTGAAACGTTTCTCTTCACCGCCTTGCATGTTCATTTGCGAGGTGATTTCGGGATTCACGGTGAATTCGATTTCTTCGTTCCCGCGCATGACTTTGAAAGGCAGACCGCCTTCGCCCTTGTAGCCTTTGACCGAGCCCAGAACCTCTTCCCAGACGAGCGGAGTCGTTTCCCCCACTTGCAAGATGCGGTCGCCGGTGCGCAGTCCGGCTTTTTCGGCGGGCGATCCGGGAATGATTTTGAAAAGGTAAAGTTCCGAGCTTTCGATTCCAAGTACGCCGACGCCCGAGAACGAGCGTGAGTTCAAGGTGTGCTTGACGGTTTCGTCGGCCTTGCCGTCCATGTCGTGATCGCGCTCGATGGTCAGGACGATGTCCGCACCCTGGTGGGGGACCATCAAAGGATCCAGGTCGCGGTAATGTTTGACCTCGACGTTGTTCACCATCTTGATGCGATCACCGGTTTTCAAGCCGGCTTTCTCGGCGGGCGTTTTCGCGCGGATACCGAGGATCGGGGACTTTGAGTAGTACGTCATGCCGTCCACGTCGCCGATCCATTCTTTCATGGAAAGAATGTTCGGATTCGGGCGGCTTTCCGGAGTGATGCTGATGGGCATGGGTGTTTCGAAGCCGGTCCGCTTCAGGGAGACTTCCACCGGTTGTCCGATCCGTGAGGTCAGCCCGGTTTGGAAATCGTCCCAGGTGCTGACCGCGGTGCCCGCGATCGAGACGACTTTATCGCCGGGGCGGAAACCAAGTTCATAGGCTTTCGAGTTCGGCGAAATGTCGCCAATGATCGGCGCACGCACGTCTTCGCCCATGTACGCGACGACGGTGAAGATCAAAACGGCGAAGAAGAAATTCATCAGCGGACCCGCCAGAACGACCGCGATCCGTTGCCACACGTTTTTGTGCGTGAAGGAATACTTCTTCTGCTCGGCATCGATATCGGAGTTCAACTCGTCGCCGAACATCTTCACGTATCCACCCAGCGGGATCAGCGAGATGGCGTAAACAGTATCGCCGCGTTTGTACTGCAGGATCTTTTTGCCGAAACCGAGGCTGAAAACCTCGACCCGGACGCCGCACCACTTCGCGACCATGAAGTGTCCGAGCTCGTGAACGAAAATCAAAAGTCCCAGCAGCAGGATGAATGCGAAGACTGCCGAGAAGCCTGTCTGGACGTAACCAAGAATGATATCCATCGCTTGATTGTAACTCGCGCCCGAAGGTGACGTTAGGAAAAACTCGGTCGAGTCGGGGCGTCTAGGAAGCGAGCGAGAGCTCAATTAAAATGGCGCCGGCAAGCATCACCGGTGAGGCGAAAAGGACGCCATCGATGCGGTCCAACACGCCGCCGTGTCCAGGCATGAGACGCCCCGAATCTTTTTTGTTGGCGACCCGTTTCAAGAGCGATTCGAAGAGATCTCCCATTTGTCCCGCCAGTCCAGTGAGCGCCGCCAAAGTGAGGACCGGCCACGTGGGAAATTGGGGATAGAACTGCAGAAGCGCCACGCCGGCGAGAACGGAGCCGATCAGTCCGCCTAAAGCGCCCTCGACGGTCTTCTTCGGGGAAATCGCGGGCATGAGTGGCGTGCGGCCAAGCAGCATTCCGGAAAGATACGCGAGAGTGTCACCGGCAAAAACGAAACCGAGCATTCCCAGAAACCAACCGTAACCGTATTGCAGATGCGTGATGTTGACCGTGAAGCCGGGCAGAAGGCCCATGTAGAGAAATCCTAGAATGCCCTTCGCCTGAAAGACGCTGAGGGCCGTGATCGAGCGAAAGCGATGTTGCAGCCAAAGCGCGCTACTGAAGAATAGAATCGAGACCAGCGAAAACGCGAGCGCGGAATAAGGGAGCGAAAGCGAGGTGGTCACGAACACGAAGATGACCATCAGGAAAAACAGCGATTTGATCAGCAGTGATTCTTCCGGCAGGAAGAGGATGCGGACGAGTTCCCGCGTGCCGAGTAGAACAGCGCCGATCGTGAAGACCCTTAACGCATCGATATGATAGAAATAAACGGAAACAGAAAGGACGACGAGGGCGACGATTGCGGACGCGGCGCGAATCGCGAGGTTCTTAAGCTTCGACTTGTCTGTTGTTGGCAGCGACGCGGCCATAACGCCTTTCACGAAGATTAAAATCCGCCAGGGCCTCCATCAGATGCTCGGCCGTGAAATCAGGCCACAACACCGGCGAAAAGTAAAACTCCGAATAGGCCGCCTGCCAGAGCAGGAAATTCGAAAGGCGCGACTCACCGCTGGTGCGGATGATGAGATCGGGATCGCGCAGTTTTGCGGTCTGCAGGTTTTCCGAAATCAGGGTTTCGGTGATCTGGGCGGGTTCGATTTGGCCCGCGGCGACCCTTGTCGCGATCCGCTTCACCGCTTCGGTGATTTCGTTTCGTGAGCCGTAGTTCAGCGCGAAGATCAATTTCAGACCCGTGTTGTTCGCGGTGCGGGCTTCGGTCTCACGGATGATTTTCATCAGATCCGCGGGGACCCGGTCGGGTTCGCCGATCATCGAGAACTGGATGTTCTCTTTCACGAGGGTATCCGATTCGCGATCCAGATAACGTTTCAGAAGGGACATCAGGAAAGAGACTTCAAGCTGCGGGCGCAGCCAATTCTCGGTGCTGAAGGCGAAAAGCGTCAGTGCGCCGATGCCTTCTTCGGCGCAACGGGTGATGATTTTCTTCGCCACCCGGGCGCCTTTGATATGTCCGAACGTACGGGGACGACCGCGCAGCTGGGCCCAACGCCCATTGCCGTCCATGATGATTCCAATATGTATGGGATCGCGGTCGGTCGAAGATGCTGACATGGGTCAATTGCAATCCTGACCCCTTACAGAGTCAAGATGCTCTTTTCCTTTTCCTCCGCGATGCCGTCGACTTTTTTGATGTTGTCGTCGGTCATCTTCTGGATGTCGGTCTCGAGTTTCTTCGCTTCGTCTTCGCTGGTGAGCTTGTCTTTCAAAGCCTTTTTCACTTCTTCGTTGGCATCACGACGGGCCATACGAACCGCGACGCGCGTTTCTTCCACGATTTTTTTGACCTGTTTCACGAGGTCTTTACGGCGCTCTTCAGTAAGGTCGGGAACTTTCAAGCGGATGACTTTCCCGTCGTTCATGGGAGTCATGCCGATGTCGCTCTTCACGATCGACTGCTCGATCTCTTTCAAGACCGAAGCTTCCCAGGGCGCGATCAGAAAGCTTTTCGCGTCAGGGCACGAGATCGCCGCGACTTGGTTCAACGGAGTCGCGTTACCGTAGTAGTTCACTTTGATATTATCGAGCATCGAAACTTGCGCACGACCGGTACGAACTTTTTTGAGTTCGTTTTGCAAAGCATCGATCGCTTTGGTCATTTGCGCTTGGGCTCTGGTTTTCACGTCACTCAACATAAAGGCTCCTTGTTGCAGAGGAAAATATCCTAGATCACCAGTTAAATAACCAAGGTGCCGATGGTTTCACCCTGAACGGCACGCAAGATATTACCTTTGTTATTCAGATCAAAACTCAGGATCGGAAGTTTGTTGTCCATGCAGAGGCTGACCGCCGTCATGTCCATCACCTTCAATCCGCGATTCAAGACGTCGATGTACGAAATCTTGTCGAATTTCACCGCGTCCGCGTGCTTCACGGGGTCCTTGTCGTAGATGCCGTCGACCTTTGTCGCCTTCATCAAGACTTGCGCGTTGATTTCCATCGCCCGCAAAGCGGCGGCGGTATCGGTCGTGAAGTAGGGATTGCCGGTGCCCGCGCCGAAGATCACGACACGGTTTTTTTCCAAGTGGCGCATCGCCCGACGACGGATGTAGGGCTCGGCAATTTCGGCCATTTGGATCGCGGTTTGTACGCGCGTGGGAACGTTTTCTTTTTCAAGAGCATCTTGTAGCGCGAGCGCGTTGATCACGGTCGCGAGCATTCCCATGTAGTCGGAGCTGGCGCGGTCCATGCCCTCGGCCGAAGCCGCGACACCGCGGAAGATGTTGCCACCGCCGATCACGATCCCCATCTGGACGCCGGCCCGATAGGCTTCCGCCACATCGCCCGCGATTTGTTTGATGGTCGTCGTGTTGATCCCGCTACCGGAAGCGCCGCCAAGGGCCTCACCACTCAATTTCAGAAGAATGCGACTGTATGCGAGTTTCAAAGGGAGTTCCTCGGTTGGGACGGAAGGGAAAAACGACCGCGCGCGGGAAGCCCACGCGCGGTTTCAAAAACTTAGTGGCCGCGAGCTTGCGCTGCGACTTCTTCGGCGAAGTTATTCGCCTTTTTCTGAAGACCTTCACCCAGTTCGAAACGGGTGTAGCGCTTCAGTTGGACGTTATCGCCAGTCTTCTTGCCGACTTCCGCGATATAGTCTTTCACTTTCAGGTCGGGGTTCTTCACGAACGCTTGTTCGGTCAGGCTGCTTTCCGCCAGGAACTTGCGGATTTGACCTTCGATGATCTTATCCAGCATTTCGGGCTTTTTGCCTTGCTCGATCGCTTTCGCTTTCAGGATCTCTTTTTCCTTCGCGACGAGTTCCGCGGGGATTTGGTCCGCGGTCATCGCTTGGGGGTTCATCGCCGCGATGTGCAGGCAGATGTCATTCGCCAGAGTGCGAACGTCATCGCCGCCCTTCGCGGTTTCAAGATCCACCACCACGCCGATTTTGCCGTCGCCGTGGATGTAGGTGTGGGTCAAGCCGGTCGAATCGTAACGAACGAAGCGACGCAGAACGAGGTTTTCACCGATCTTCGCGATCGACTCTTTCAGCGCTTCGCCGACGGTTTGACCCGATTTCAGCTTCGCGTTCGTGAGTGCGTCCACGTCCGCCGGAGGAGGATTCGTGGTCGCGATCAGGTTCGCCACTTCCGCGACGAAGGCTTTGAACATGTCGTTCTTCGCGACGAAATCGGTTTCCGAGTTCACTTCGACGAGGACGCCGGTTTTACCGACGACCGTCGCGACGACCATACCTTCCGAAGCCAGGCGGTCCGACTTCTTCGAAGCCGAAGCCAAACCTTTTTTACGGAGCCATTCAACCGCAGCTTCGAAGTCCCCTTTGGTCTCTTCGAGAGCTTTTTTGCAGTCGAGCATACCAGCCGATGTCTTTTCGCGCAGATCGCGAACTTGTGCAGCGGTTACGCTCATGTGTTGTCTCCTTCGGGAGTTTCTTCTTCAGTCTTGGGCTGTTCGAGTTCGGCTTCGATCTCGATTTTTTCAGCCATACCTGCGGCAACCAGTTTACGGCCTTTGTTGACCTTAACAACGGCGGGACCAGCGGAATCCGCTTTCGGAGCGGCCGCCGCTGCGGGAGCGACTTTTTCAGGACGCGAGGGAGTGCGGCGACGGGGTTTTTCCGAAGCAGCCGCTGCGTCTTTATCGAAGACTTCTTCCGAACCTTTGTCGGTCGAAGTGCGGATTTTCGATTGGTACTCGGCCGCACCTTCCAGGTACGCCTCAGCCATCAAGTTCGAGAACAATTTGATCGAACGGATCGCATCGTCGTTGCCGGGGATCGGGTATTCGATCGCTTCGGGATCCGAGTTGGTATCCGCGATCGCGACGACGGGGATGTTCAAGCGTTGTGCTTCCGCGACGGCGATGTGCTCTTTCGGCAGATCGACGACGAACATGCACGCGGGAGCTTCTTTCATGTCTTTGATACCGACGAGGTATTCATTCAGACGGAGATATTCTTTATCGAGCTTCGCGCGTTCTTTTTTGGTGAAGAACTCGAACTCGCCTTTTTCTTTCATTTGGTCGATACGGCGCAGGCGCTCGATCGATTGGCGAATGGTTTCGAAGTTCGTCATCATGCCACCCAGCCAGCGCTTAGTGACGTAGAACTGACCGCAACGTTGAGCCGCTTCTTGGATCGGCTCGATCGCTTGCTTCTTGGTTCCGACGAAGATCATTTTGCCACCGCTCGCGGCGACTTCTTTGACGTACTCTGCAGCTTTGTTCGCACGAACAACGGTTTTCTGCAGGTCGATGATGTGAATTCCTCCGCGTGCTGTGTACACGAAGTTCTTCATCTTGGGGTTCCAGCGTTGAGTCTGGTGTCCGAAGTGGACGCCAGCATCAAGCATCTCTTTCATGGTCACTTGTGCCATGGGTTCTCGCTTCCTTTTCTGGTTATGCCTCCTCTGGGACAGGGACCTGACGGACGGTGAGCGTTTCGAGAACTCACTTGAATCAGGTTTCACAAGCTTTGGTTTCCGCCGAATTGCAGGAGCCGCAGCCACCAGTGTTATCCACAGAGTGCGTTTTAGTTGGGGGTAGGGCTAACACGGGGAGGGGGTCTTGTGAACCCTGTCCCCGAGGAAGACTCAGCGCGTTAATCTGGGCGTTGGCGCGAGCCAACAGCAGCCTAGCGGGCGACGCGGGGAACGGGGGGCAGGATCTCGAGTTTCGCCGTCGACTTCGAATCGATATAAAGGCGTCCTTTGATCTCTTCGACCAAGCCCTTTTGAACCGTCGTCCATTCGGGCAGATCTTGAATATTTTGACCGGCTTGCAGCTCGGGAAGCGGCTCGGGAGTGGGCGGGCGGACTTCGAGAAGTCCTCCCTTCACTTCGAAGTTCCAAGCTTCAGGGTCGTTCGAAAAGCTCCAGGTCTGCTCGGGAGCCGCCGTGACGGCGATTTCACCCTTTTTGAGGACGGCTTCTTTCATCCGCTCGGCGGAAGCGGCCTGGTAGTCCTCCGCGTGTTGGAAGAAGTAATAGAGGGTTCCGCCCATGGCGGTAAGGACGACGAGACTCAGACCAAGGAGGAGTGCTTTCATGCCCCGGGTTTTTGCGCTAACACCAGGGGAATGTCACGCCAAACCCTACCCGCGCCCCGTCTCTTGAAAATGACGGAGGCCGCCGCTCTGACCACTCTCGTCAACTCTGCTTACCGCGGTGAAAGCTCTGAAAAAGGGTGGACCACCGAATCCCATCTTTTGGGAGGCCAACGTATTGACGAGGCCAAGGCGACCTCGCTGGCGGCCGCCACCGCGAACTCCAAAGACACCAAAGTTTTGGTCTGGCCCCATGAGGACGGATCGCTCGAGGCGTGCGTGCTGCTTGAGCGTCATGGAGACCTGGCGTACCTGGGGATGCTCACCGTGAATCCGGAGCGTCAGAATGGGGGCTGGGGTCGCGAGATGCTCGCGCAGGCGGAGGCTTGGGCCGTGGCCGAATGGAAAGTCGAAAAGATCGAAATGACCGTGATCAGCGTTCGCGACGAATTGATCGCCTGGTACGAACGTCGCGGTTATCAACGGACGGGTGAAACGCGCCCGTTCCCGATGGCGGATGCGGCCTTTGGTTTACCCAAAGTTCCGCATCTCGAATTCGTCGTTATGGAAAAACTCGTAAAGTAGAAGGGCTACAACGTCGCTTCGGGCTGCGGAGTTTCCGCGACCGGTGCGGCTTCCGCGCGTTCGGGCTTGCGCGAAGGAGCCGCGCCGAAGCCCAGCTGCATCAGCACGTGCCGAGCCTGCTGTAAGCTGCCGACCAAGCCTTGGTGCGCATTGAGCTGGCCGTTCGCGTAGTGCAAGTTCGCGAACTCGGGCAGGAAGCCGGGCGAAGGCAACGTGGCCGACATCGAGGGGAACACGCAGATGCGTTCGAACTGCAAGTTCTCCAAAGCTTCGGGGAACGCGCGCTTGATTTGGCGACGGATTTTCTTCAGCGCTTGACCCAAGATTTCGGAATCTTCGGCCTCGTCATCTTCGAGGAAGCTCATCCACTGCGAAACGGTCACGCCGTCGTGCGTATGGGTGATGCCCAAGCAAGGGCCGAGATCGTCTTTCGTTGTTCCGTCGAGAAGCAAAACGTTCGATCCCGCGAAAAATTCTTTCTCGTGGTGAAGATCAAGACCCACTTGCGTCCAGAACTTCAGTTTCGAGAACTTCGCTTTCAGCTTCGTCGTCCACTCGTCTTGCGGGATGAGGGTTTTCAGCAGCGAAGTCGAACCCGCGAAAATGTACTGGTCCGCGGTGTATTCTTTTTGTCCGTTCACGGTGACCGACTCGACTTGTCCCTCTTTCACGTTGAAGCGAGTGACATAGGATTTGGTCATGATTTCGAAATCCGCGTTTTCCGTGAGGAGCGCGGGCCAATCCCAGGCGGCGGGTTTCGTGAGCAGACGGTGTTCGGTCAAATAACCGGCGATCTGGTGCAGAAAAGCGGGCGGGTGGTCACCGAAACCGACGAAGGGCTTCAAGTTTCCGTTGTCGTAGTTGAGCGCGGCGGAGTCGACCTGCGCGAGTTCGAAGTCACCGGGTACGATGCCCGCCAGAAAATCCAGCGCTTCGCGGGTTTCAGGATTGTCGGGCAGCAAACGCAAACCGTTGTGCATTTGGCGTCCCAGATTTTCGACGGGACGGTGGGTGCCACCGGTATTGTCTTGGCCTTCGAGCAAAAGCACGCGTGCATTTTCAAGTGAAAGTCGGCGGGCGACGGCAAGTCCGGACAAGCCGGCGCCGATCACGATAAAGTCATAGTGCCTTTTGTCGGCAGCGGAGGTCTTGGTCATAGCTCATCTGGTCAAATGGGGCGGGACCTTGGCAAGTCAAAATTCGCCGTGGCGGCGGATTTTGTGAGCGAATGCCCTTAGAATCCGCTGAGTCGCGGGCTTGACGCGAGGATGACGATCAAGCCAACGCGCAATCGGTGGAGAAAAGCTTTCGTAGAACGAAATGAAGCCGAGTCCGAGTGCGTTTTTCGCGAGGACTTCGTCGCGCCACGCGCGGAGTGCGCGGACTTCGGGCGCTTCGCTGTCGTCGAAGGCGGCGGTCGCGATGAAGCAGCGACCCTTCGTCTCGGAAGCGGCTTTGATGAAAGACTTCACCGGTCCGGGATTCTTCGCGGTTTTCGCGAAACTTTCCGCTCGCTTCATCACATCCGCGTAAAGTGGAGTGAACTTCAGAAACTGCGCGAGTTTCCGGGCGGCCAAGGACTGACGCTCGCTGTATTTGTCATTCGTATCATAGATCCGCAGAAGGTCCCAGTACACCGAGGCGACCACGGTCAGCTCTTGCGTGCGCGCGGAGTCTTTGAACTGTTCGGGATTCAGCTCGCCCGTTTTCGCGTCGAAGACGACTTCCATCACTTTGAGATATTTTTCGTAGGTGACGGCCGCTTCCGAAAAAGCGCGTTCGCTCATCAGGGCGCGTGCGCGTTTGATCAGATTGACCCGGCTTTTCCAGAGCATCAGCTTTTTTTGCTCTTTCGCTTTTTCGGCCGCGATCAGGGCCGAGCCCGGTTTCTTGGGGGGCGCGTTGTTGTGCAACGCGGGCACATCGCCCGACGTCAGATTACGGTAACAGCTGATGCAGATGGAACTCGGGATGTCCTCGTTCGCACGTTGCACGAGTTGTTCCCGGACTTTGGGATCCAGGTTTTGTAAGCTGTCGACTTCCGTCCCGCAGCGCGGACACTTCTGCATTCATCTATTGTGGCTAAAGAAGGTTGAGGGGGTCAATGTCGACGGCGACCTTCACTCCGGCGGGGAGTTTGTCCTTGCCGGCGAGCACATTTTCGCACAGCCAGCGCAAAAGCTTCGCGTTGCCGGACTTTAGCAGCATGTGGATCCGGTACTGCCGACGAATGCGCGCCAATGGGGCTTCGGCAGGCCCCAAAATCTCGACGAGACTTTGATCGATACCGCGCTGTTGGAGCCCACGTTCGATCCAGCCGCGAATGGTTTCGCCGGCGGCCCACACGCGGTCTTGATGCAGGCTTTGAATTCGCAAGACCGCCAGGCGGCCGTAAGGGGGATAACCAAGAGCCTCACGTTGGCGAAGTTCGGCCTCGGCGAAACCTTCATAGTCGCCGCGCGGGGCGTGCGTCAGGCTCAGGTGATCGGGGTTGTAGGTTTGGATCAAAACCCGTCCGGGGTCTTCGGCGGTGGCGCCATGCCGACCCGCGCGTCCCGACATTTGGGTCATGAGCTGGAAACTTCTTTCCGTCGAGCGGAAGTCGGGAAGGTTGAAGCCCACATCGGCGAGCACCAAGCCCGCGAATTTGAGTCCCGGGAAGTCGAGACCTTTCGCGATCATTTGCGTGCCCACCAAAATATCGATTTCGCGCGCTTCCATCGCGCGCACCATATTTTCGAAGTCTTCGCGGCTTTGGATTTCATCGCGATCCGCGCGGGCGACGCGGGCTTGCGGAAACAGGCGCCGCAGGTCTTCTTCGACCTGCTCGGTCCCGAGGCCCAGCGGCTTCAAATCACCCTGACAGGCGGGGCACTCTTCGGTGTAGCTTTGATCGTAGTTGCAGTAGTGGCAGACCAAGTTGCGCTTTCCGTGCAGGGTCAGCGAGATGTCGCAGTTCGGGCATTCGACGGTGGTGCCGCAGCTTTGACACACGACCGAGGCGGAGTAACCGCGTCGGTTCAGAAAAAGCGCCGCTTGCTGACCGGCTTCGAGCACCGTCGTCAGGTGGTGGTGCAGGCGATCGGTCATCCAGAAGGGGACGCCGTCGGCCTTTCCCTCTTTCGCCTCGTCTTGGCGTAGATCCAAAATTTCGACGTGGGGCAGGGGCTGGTCGCCCACGCGGCTGGGTAGACGGTGCAAAACGAATTTGTTTTCGAGGGCGTTCTTCCAACTTTCCAAAGAAGGCGTCGCGGAACCCAGAACGACGGGGCAGTGGAATTCTTTCGCCAGCATGATCGCGGCGTCGCGCCCGTGGTATTTCAACTTCTCTTCTTGTTTGAAGCTCGGTTCGTGCTCTTCGTCGACGACGACCAAGCCCAAATCGGGAACGGGACAAAAGATGGCCGAGCGCGCGCCCATCAAGATTTTCTTTTCGCCGCGTTGAATGGACCACCACTGTTCGGTGCGCTCGCGATCGGTCAATTGAGAGTGAATCACCGCGATCTTTTGACCGAAACGTTCCGAAAACCGGCGCAACAGCTGCGGGGTCAGCGCGATCTCGGGCACGAGGAAAAGACCGCTTTTGCCCGCCGCCAAGGTGCGTTCCAGAAGTTCGAGGTAAACCTCGGTCTTGCCCGATCCCGTGACCCCGAAAAGTAAATGCGCACCGAAGCCCGGCTGGCTCGAGATCGCGTCCACCGCCGTGGCTTGGGCGTCGTTGAGTTTGAATTTTTCCTTCAGCGGAACGTCCGGTACGACGTCGCCTTTTTGCGATCCCCGGGTACGCGCGGTTTGCCGCAATGGAGGATAGGCAAGTTCGCAGACTTGGCCGACGGGATGCAGGTAATATTGCGCGAGCCACTCCAGCCAACGCAGAAAAGCTTCGGGCAAGATCGGGTATTCGTCGTCAAGCCCCGTCAGTTCTTTGATCGTGAATTCGGTCGGCGCGACATCCGTGGGGCCGAGCAAAACACCCGACGCTTTCCTTTTCCCCAATGGCAGGTGCACGCGCATGCCGCGGGCCCAGCGGATGGGCGGATCGGTGGGGGCCTTGTAGGTCAGGGCTTCCGGCAAGGGGACGTCGACGGCGACCCGCCAAAGTCCCTCCGTCATCTGAACCTACCGTAAAACTCCTCAACCAATTTTTGCATCTCGGGATCGGTGAGGCCGGCGATCTGTGAATTGAACTCAAGCCCCGCCGCTTGGAAACGCTTGTCGTTTTTCACGGTGGGGAGTCCCGAAACCTTGCTGACCTGGATGGTGACGGCCTTCGTATTTCCACGATCGCCCCAGACGATTTGACGCATTTTCGGGAAGGCGAGGTCGCGCGCGTAAGAGCCGTAGCGGTCCGCGGTCATGGTGGTGCCCGAGGGGAAACGTAATTTCCGCAGGTGGAACACGTCCTGCTCGATCCAAGCCATCGGGTGCATATCGTTTTCCGATTCCGCCGGCTGGCCGAACGTGTACGCGATGCTGCCGGCGATGCGGGTCAGGCGATTCAGGGGCTCGGCGGGATACACGAATTCCTTTCCCGAGCGTGTGACTTTACTGTCGCGATAAGCGGCGGGCAGGATTTTCAAGTTGCTGAACATGCTGAAAAGAACGTCGCGGCTGCGCGTGTGGAAGAACTTTTCGGCGAACTCCTCGCCTTGGGCGCCGGACGTTTTTCCGCGCTGGGTGAGGGACGACTTTTGGCCGTTGGCGTAGACGAATTGAATTCTCACTTGATCGGCGGCATCGCGTGCCGGGCGCACCGTCAAGCGCATCTGTCCATCGGTCGAAATCAACCACTGTTCTTTCAGGGTCAGCTGCGAGTTTTGCGTCGAGAAATGGACATCTTGTTCGATGGTGTACGTGCCCGAACCGGCGTTGCCGGCGAGTTTACCGACGATGAACGAGGCGCGTGGAATCGCGGCCTGCGCGAAAGTCGAAAGCGAAATTAAAACGGCGCTCAGCAAAAGATTTTTCATAGTGTCGGCACCAAAGTTTTAAGAGCCGCAGACAGCTCTTGTGAGAGTTCGGGGTTTTTCAGCGCGAGCTCGATGTTCGCCATCAAGTAGCCGAGCTTGTCGCCCGCATCGTAGCGACGGGCCGTGAACGTGGATGCATAAAAGGCGTGATTTTTCGCCAGACGATTCATCGAATCGGTCAGCTGGATTTCACCAAGCACGCCGGGTTTAGCGGTGCGGAGGTCCTCGAAGATTCGCGATTCGAAAACGTAACGGCCCGGGAGCGCCCAACGACTGGGGGCTTCTTCGGGTTTGGGTTTTTCCACGAAGCCGTTCACTTTGAAAAGACCGGGGCGATCCGCCTTGACGTCGGCGATCCCGTATTTGCTGACCTGGCTTTTTTCGACTTCCATGACGGCGACGACCGATGCCTTAGTCTCTTCAAATGACCGACACAGGCGCGAGGTCGTGTTTTCCGCGGCCGATTCGCTGATCATGATTTCGTCGCCGAGCAAAACCGCGAAAGGACTGTTGCCGACGATGGGCTCGCCGCAAAGAACCGCGTGGCCCAGACCCAGCGGTTGTTTTTGCCGGATGCTGATGATGTTCACCTGGTCGCGTACGCGACGGACGCGGTCGAGCAGATGTTCTTTGTTATCCTTCACCAATTTGTCTTCGAGTTCGTAGGAGTAGTCGAAAAAATCTTCGATCGCGGTTTTCCCGCGACCCTGAATCAAGATGATGTCTTCGATACCCGCTTGGATCGCTTCTTCGACGACGTAAAGGATGATGGGCGCGTCGACGATGGTCAGCATTTCCTTGGGCACCGTTTTGGTTGCCGGAAGGAAGCGGGTTCCGAGACCCGCGGCGGGAACAATGGCTTTTTTCACTTTTTGAGACATAGGTCTCAGTCTTCTCATTTTCGAGCGGCGCAGACAAGAGAATGACCTGACTAGCAGCGGTCCAGTTTTGTCTCAGAACGAGACTGTCGCGGCTTGGGCTTTGGGGAAATTTGCGGCAACTTGTCAATTCTGTTAGCCTGAGACACGAGGGGTTATTCATGGGGAAACCACGGCTCAATCGGCTGTTCAATCGGATCCATTGGCCCAGCATCGGTCTGGTGCTCGGCATGGGCGTTTTGCTCGTGTTCTTCCAGAACTGCGGGAAAGCCGGCATGGATGGCGAAGACATGAGCTCGCTGTTGGCAGAGTCCCCCGATCAGAAGAAGTTCAAGGCCGCTCCGTTCCCCTTCGATATCAACATCAACCAAGTCGCTTACATGACCTGCCCGGCCACGCGTGATCCCAACGCCAGTGCCGAGGATGTCGATACGCCGTTCTTCACCATTCGTGTGGGTGCCTATGACAACACGTCGCTCGCCGCGCGCTTCAACGCCTTTGGGGCGA